>NZ_QORN01000069.1:0-2562 GCF_014830205.1 Limosilactobacillus walteri | reverse complement strand
TTAATGATGTTTGATCGACACGCAAATTTAAAATATAAATATGGGAACCGACACTTTTGGGCCGAAGGCTACTGCGGTGGCAAAGTATTCCGGTCATTTTGGATTGAGCGAAGTGAAGGGCAGCGCCTAGAGAGGTCGCCTTTTCTAATCGGCTTTATAGCCTCAGCCCAGATAATTTTATAAAAGTGAACAATTCACAATCTAAATTTGATATAATCTTACAGTCAAGGTCAACCAACGCATACACGCTGATTGACTTTTTATTTTTGTATTATGAAGGGGTTATATTGTTATGATTTGGGTCCACTACTTTTATGAAGGACAAGCATTAATAATTTGGGGAGCATTATTATTAGTTAGTATCTGTGTTACAAAATTTTTATTAAAGGTTGTAACTAAAATTGTATCTTTAAGGCCTTATACTAATGAATTAATTATAGGGCTTTTTGGAATTTTACTACTTATGAGGGGCTATCTGTTTAGTGCCGGATTAGCTTCTTTGGTTGGACTTTTATCTATTGTAGTTGGAATTATCTTAGCTTTACTAAGAAAAAAACATTATAGGCTTTTGAAGTGGGAAAACTGGATAATTGGAGTTGTCTTTCTATTAGCAGGACTTTGCTTTAGAGCAGTTGACTTACTTCTTGTTGGCATTTTATATATAGGGTTTATCTTTTTTGGAAAGTTCCTAAAGAAAAAAGCTGTGAATAATTTTATTGTACTAAGCGGGATATTAATATTTGTAGGAATCGGACTATGGTCTGTATCTTATATTCAACTAAGGTCTCCTTTCCTCGAAATCAATAGAAATATTGTTACTCTTGACGAAAAAGAGGCAAAGCTTAAAATAAGTGCTAATCCC
Organism: Limosilactobacillus walteri; assembly: GCF_014830205.1. Classification (NCBI taxonomy): domain Bacteria; kingdom Bacillati; phylum Bacillota; class Bacilli; order Lactobacillales; family Lactobacillaceae; genus Limosilactobacillus; species Limosilactobacillus walteri. Next base: position 1,700 of record NZ_QORN01000069.1, on the reverse strand, counting down.
GATAGCAAAGTTGAAGTATGGAAGCATCATAAAAAGCTTAGCAGAGAATACACTACTGACAAATATGGTATGACAAAAGTGAGGTTCTATAGTCCGGGAGATTATGAATTAAAAACAAGTAAAAACGATCATATAGCTAAAAAGAAAGTCTACGTTAAAGCTTCTAAAAAATATTTAAGGCATAAAGCTCATGAAGAATTGCTGAAGAATAATAAAAATGGAGTTAAAGAAAAATTACTAATCACATCGAAAGATTTGACTTGGAATAAGGAGCAAAATGACAGGGAATATTCTGTAAATATTGAGGGAATAACTGATCCTAATATTCCCGTAACGATTAGTGAAGAATATGATGAAAAAAAGATTCATTCTGATGAGAAAGGCAGTTTTAAGATTAAGTGGGAAAGCTATAGCAACGATGCATGCGAAATCACTATTCATGTAATTAATAATAAGAAGACTAAGGAAAACAGTAAAAAAGTTAAAATAAAAGTAAATGAAGAATTAAAGAAGCAAGAGGAACAAGAAAAACAAAAGCAGAAAGAGGAGAAAAGTAACAGCACAAGCAATGATAGACCAGCAGATCTTTTAATTAATGAGCATAATGATGATAATAAGTATAAAAATAGTTCTGCATTAAAAGTAGCTGTTGAAGATTATATAATGGACCACCATCCAGGGGCCGAAGTTGACCCATTTAATTATGAAATTAAAAAAGTCTCTGACGGGATGTACGAAATATACGGATCATATGATAACGAAAATGGTATTAAACAGCATTATGTTGCCCTTGCGATGGATGATGGTACTAGTAAGGTAGAGATTTTGCAATTAGCAAACCAAAATTAGTAAGTTATAATTTATTAGTCTTGTCGAAAAAATTAGGATCTTTGTCAAGAAGTACTGATGAGAAAAGAATAATTTTACAAAGTAGCTCGTGTCTCTTCGCCTGGGACATGAGCTATTTATGTCAATGTAATTACTTTTTTAATTACAAATGGTATAATAAAAGAAAGTTGATGATAGGATGTGAGTATATGGATACTACAAAAGCTAGAATTCAAGGAAATGCAGTGGTAGTAACGATCCCCAAGTCACTAGGTGTTGAGCCCGGTACAGAATATCGGTTTAGTAAAGAATCTGATGGTTCATTGAAATTAACGCCAACTAAAAAAGTACCCGAAACCATGGCTGAACTTTTTAAGGGATGGCATGGTAAATATGAAACACCAACTGATTTGCAAGATTGGGATAGCCATAATCCAGCAGGTGAAGAGTTGTGGTAAAGACGAATGAAGCTACTAAACTAAAACGAGGAAGTATCATTTATATTAACTTTGATCCTTCGGCAGGAGCAGAAATTCAAAAGCGTCGCCCAGCTGTAGTAGTTAGTAATGATATTCTTTCGGAAACTTCACCTTTTGCATGGGTAGTTCCTATTTCGCATGGCACTTTTAATGGTGAAGACTATCCTTTACACGTCCAATTAGATAATCGCACACAGACAAATGGAACGGTTTATGTTGAACAATTAAAATCATTTGATTTTCATCAACGCAAATGGCAATTTGTAGAAACAATGCCGGCTGATTTGTTTGAAGAAATCCAGAAAAAGGTTCAATTAGTGATTAAATAAGGTTGTAATGCTTGTTATAGAAAAGGCATCCCGTATTCTTTAGTGGCTATAATGCCCTCTGAGT
>NZ_QORN01000068.1:0-15839 GCF_014830205.1 Limosilactobacillus walteri | reverse complement strand
CTTAAATTTTACAATCTGCCGAAAAGTATTTATTTTTGGCCGTTATTACAAGGGAGTGTTAGGAGTGCCGTTATATTTTACCGATGTTTTTTCTGGAAGTGCTGATTGGATTGTGACGGATCCGCATGCGCAAGGGACAATTATTAAAGTTTCACAAGGTACAGGGTACCTGAACCCCAAATATGAGTACCAATATTCATTAGCTAAAAGCAATGGACGTTTATTAGGGTTATATCACTATGCTGGTGGCAATAATCCGGTGGCGGAGGCTAATTATTTTTTGGCCCATATTCAAGGTAAAATCGGGGAAGCTGTTTTGGCAGTTGACTGGGAACAGTACCAAAATGCTGCCTGGGGCGATCCAACATGGGTCCGCCGTTTTGTCGATGCAATCCACCAGCAAACAGGAGTATGGCCGTTAATTTATGTTCAGGAATCCGCAATTTGGCAGGTTGCTAACTGTGTGAATGATTGTGGCCTTTGGGTTGCAAAGTATGCGTCAATGAACTGGCACTCTTGGACGGTCCCAGCAATGACGGTAAATACAAGCCCATGGCAAGCGTATACCCTTTGGCAATTTGCGGGAGATAATGAAGATCGATCCGTTGCAACTGTTGACCGCCAAGGATGGAAACAATTAGCTGATCCTGCAGGCAAGATCAGCAATGGAGCTATAAATAATGTCCCTTTAACTTGGACAGATTCATTAGGGGACGTTTGGCACCGCGAAAAAGGCCGTTTTATTACTGAGAGGGTATTAGACTTACGATGGGGAGCCTTGCCAACATCTGCTGTTATTGCAACCCTGCCATTAGGTTCGATCATCGACTACGATGCCTGGTCCCGTCACAATGGTTATGTATGGTTACGCCAACCACGAGCAAATGGTGAATATGGCTATCTTCCTTGTCGTAACGCCGACAATAATGAACCCTTTGGCAAATTTGAACCGCTAAATTAGTGTGGTATAAGGTCAATTGACTTTTTATCACACTTTTTACTTTTTTAGTGCATTTTATAATTTTTTACGTATATATATTAATAGAACTTATTTATTTGGAGGTTACTATGCGTTTTTTACATACTGCTGATTGGCATATTGGTAAGACACTAAATGACTTTAGTTTATTAGCGGACCAGCAGGAGACATTTAAGCAGCTTGAACAGGTAGCAAAAGAAAATGCCGTCGATGCGATTGTGGTTGCTGGCGACCTATATGACCGCAGTATCCCTAATGAAGCAGCTATTAAAGTTTTAAATAAGATGCTGCAAACGCTGAATTTGGATGATCATTTTCCACTTTTGGCAATTAGTGGCAATCATGATTCTGCTACCCGTTTAAGCACTGGTCAGGATTGGTTTGCATATCGATCGTTTTACCTAAGTACTGATTTATCAGGAGCTTTTAGCCCGATTACAATTCAGGATACCCAGTTTTTCTTGTTGCCATTTTTTGGTATTCAAGAAGTTCGTAACTATTTCAACGATGACACAATTAAAAACGTAAATGATGCCATGCAAAGAATTACCATAGAGATGACGAAATACTTTGCCCCCAATAAGACTCATGTATTGGTGGCTCATTTCTTTGCGGCGGGGAGCAAACGGACTGCTGATTCGGAGACATTAGTTGAAGTAGGGGGCTTGAGTGCGGTAGCAACAAGTACGTTAGCGCCTTTTGATTATGTTGCCCTTGGTCATTTGCATAACCGCAAGGCATTAAATGACGAAAAAATAAAGTATAGTGGCTCCCCGATGAAATTTTCGGTATCTGAAGCTAAACAAGAAAAGGGAGTCTGGATTATTGATACGGCTCCTTTCAACGTCAAATGGGTGCCGTTAAAGCCTGTCCATGATATTCATCTTTTAAAAGGTAAATTTGCTGATTTAATTAAGGACGCTTCTAATTATTCTGCTGAAGATTTTTATGATATTGAATTGACAAATAAGGAGCGTATCCCAGATGTTTTAAATAAATTACGTGAATATTACCCTAAGATTGTGAGTCTTCATCGCACCCACCAAGCTCGTCAGGCCCGGCTTAATTTTGACAAGAAACGAGTTCAAGAGTCACCATTGGATTTATTAGCGGAGTTTTATTCCCAGACACTAGGCAGTGGAATGACAGAGAAACAACGAGCATGGGCAGAAAAAGCGTTAACAAAAGTGATGAAGGGAGAAGAGTAAATGCGACCATTAAAAATTGAACTCCAATATTTTGGCCCTTATGAACATGAAACAATCGATTTCACTCAATTTCGTGATCAATCGCTCTTTTTAGTAGCGGGAAATACTGGTGCAGGTAAAACAACGATTTTTGATGCGATGTGTTATGCGCTTTTTGGTCAAACAACGAATGATCGTGACCGTTCCGCAACCGCGCTTCGTTCAGATTTTGCGCCAGCAGATCGGGAGACATTGGTGACCTTTACGTTTATTCATCAAGAGACAAAATATCAGATTATGCGACGCCCTAAGCAAGTGTTAAAGGGGCGCGGCGGTAGCTTTGTTGAGCATAATCAAGCAGTGGATTTAATTTATCCGCTTGATAGTCCAACCCCAACTGAAATAACCAAAATTAGGGAAGCTGATACTTTTATTACAGACCTTTTAAATTTAACCCGTGATCAATTTAAGCAGATTGTTTTACTGCCTCAGGGAAAATTCCGACAGTTTCTAGATTCTGATAGTAATACAAAAGAAGCACTTCTTCGTGACTTGTTCAATACGGCTCGTTACGAACAATGGACGCAAGAATTAAAAGCCAGTCTTCGTGATCGTAAAAAGGACTTAGGTGACCAGCAAACAAAGTTACAATCTCTGAAAGAAACTATTGGTGAGCTTGATCCGCAATTGCCTATTAGTGATTGGTTAGTAGAATCTACTAAACTGCTAAATACATTAACGAGCAAGCTGCAAGTATTAACAGAAGAAGAGGCTAATCAACAGAAATTAGTTGCCCAGTTGGACAATAAGCTGCATGATCAACAAGTGTTAAGTACAAACCTGGCAGCATTGAAAGAAACAGAAAATGCCATTGCAAAATTAACTACTAAAGAAGAGCAAATAAATAAGACCAGAAGTGAATTGAAAGCGCTGGAGTGGTACCAAAATCAGCGTCCTGATTACCAACGCTGGCAAGACGGCGAAAAGAATCTGCAAAATTTAGAACAAGGGATTACAAGCTTAGCGCAAAAACTTAAGCAGCAACAACAAACGTATCACACTGTTAATGGTGAATATCAGAAACTTAAAGACCAACAGCCATCAATTACTAAGCTTCAGGAGAAAATGGCGGATTTAACTAAGAAACTGCCCCTCTTTGCCAAACGGGATTCCTTGAAAAAGAAAATAAATGAGCTAAAAACGGACTTAATGCAAAAAAAGGCTACTCAAGAGGCAAACCAAAATAAAATAGCTAATTGGCAACAACGAATGGACGAATTGGCAGTAAACCTTAAGCAAAACGAAGACTTACCTGCTCGTCAAGTCGCCCTTGTACAACAGCAAAACGAACAAGAAAAATTAGCGCAGGCCGGAGCGGTATTAGAGGAATTGCTTAGTAAGGCCGCTAAAGCTAAAGCTAGCCAGCAGGAACTAACAGCAACCCTAAAAGAAGCACAAGCGATAGTTGCTGCTGATGATAGTCGCTTAGCAGAATTAAATGATCTTTTTGCCCGTCATCAGATTGCCCTATTAGCGCAAAAATTAAAGCCAGGAAGTCCATGCCCGGTTTGTGGAGCCGTTGAGCATCCCCAACCTGCCCACCTTCCAGATAATACAAGAATTGTTAGTGAAGAAGAAGTAAAGACCGCTACCACAAAGTCCCAAGAAAGTCATGCAAGTGTTACCCGTATTCAGGAGCAATTAAAGCAAATTAATAACCAGATAGTAGAACTTACAGTACAAATTAATACTAGTAAGCAAGAAATTGCGGGGTTAATAGGAATTGCCAATTTACCGGCAGACTGGCAGATGCAAATAAGCTCCCGAGCCGCCCAGCTTACTGATCGTGCAGAGAAATTAGCTAAAATCAAACAAGAAGTGCATGCTTGGCAACAAGAAAGCGATGAGCTGCAGCAGTTAGTTACCACTAACCAGACCGCTTTTAACCAAGCTGATGAAGAAATTACCCGCCTAAGCCAGCAATTAGCAACAACCAAGGCGATTTTAATAGAACAGGAAGAATCACTGCCTAAAGAAATTACCAACGAGCGAGCGGCCAATGACCAAATTAAGGCATATCAGGTAAAAATTGACCAATATAATCAGCAATTTACCGCATCTCAAGAAAAACTACAAAAAACTAACCAAGATATTGCTGTTGCCGAAAGTCGCCTAACGCAAACGAATAAAGATCTTACTGCACAGCGGGAAAAGCAGACCCATTTGCATGAGCGGCTGGTTTCGTTATTAGCGAAGCATAATCCTAAACTTACGTGGGAATTTTGGCAAAAAGCAGAGAGTCTACTTCCCCAGTTAGTATTATTACGTGATGAGATTACAGAATATGAGAACCAGCTGCGTGACAGTCAGCAACAGCAACAACGCTTAAATAAATTGATTGCCGGGCAGCCTGCGCCTGATATTAAGCAAACAAACGAAGAACTTATGAGTGCTCAACAACAAGTAAGACAGAGGCAGCAAGAAATTGGTCAATTAACTGCCAGCATCCAGCAAATTAATGTAACTACTAAAAAAATTAAAGCTTTAGTCGCTAGAACTAGTAACTTAGACCAAGAAATTAATGAATTACAAACATTAACCGATGTTGTCAGTGGTAATACAGAAAGTCATGTAAGTCTGGAAAGATATGTATTACAAGCTTATTTCCAAGATGTCCTTATTGCTGCCAACGTTCAATTGGCACGATTGACTAATGGGCGTTACCAATTTGAACTGTCCACTGAAAGTCATGGCGCCGGTACAAAATGGAGCGGTTTAGAGGTCAATGTTTATGATGATAACGCTGGCAGGACCCGTAGTGCCCGCACCCTTTCAGGCGGGGAAAGTTTCATGGCATCATTGGCATTAGCATTGGCCCTTTGTCAGATTATTCAAGAACAAAATGGCGGTATCAATATCGATGCCTTATTTATTGATGAAGGATTCGGCTCCCTTGACCAGCAAGCATTAACAGATGCATTACAAGCGTTGCAGGAACTGGAAGGACATCGGATGATTGGTATTATTAGCCACGTCACTGAATTAGAAGAACAGCTTCCCGACCAGCTTATCGTAAATTCAATCAATGGTCGCAGTAAGGTGTCATACCAGCATGAAATTTGAATTTTTTGCAATAAAAAAGTGCAAAATACCATTTTTTACGTATATATAATTATAGGAGGGTGATTTTGTGATCTTTTTTCTCATTACATTACTCACTGTCAGATTCCTTTCATACTTGCAGATCTCCCTCCGTAATAAGTTATCTATCAGAGGAAGTTACTAATTTTAGCTACCTCTGTATAAACACTAGGAGGTGCGTGATAGAGGTCATCTACGCCCCCCACAAGCATAACAAGGGCTCTAGCGTTCGGCTTTTCCGAATCCTAGAGCTCTTTATGCCCTGTGCTGTAGTATTTTCACCTAGATAGGGGGGATATTGCAGCCTCCTATTTGTAAAGTAAAGCTCTGCTCATTGCTTTAAAAGACTGTGCGAATAGATGCTTTAAAATGTTAATTTAGCAACGATGTATCCCTTTACATAAAGCGCAGATTTTTTATAAAAATAAAGTACTAGCCATGATAAAATTTAAACGGATTTTTAAGCCATTATCCATTCTTGATCGCGGAGGAGTTATTTCACATGAAGCGTAACGGTTCAAAATATACTTTACTATTAGGAACAGCACTATTGGGGTTATACTTTCAGGCAAATAATGCTCATGCGGCAACAACTGACTCGGTAGCTAACGACAAGCAACCTGTTGCTGGTAATGTAACACCAATGGTCCAAACAAATAAGGATGAGGCAAGTACGCCCCAAACAACTACTGATTGGTCTGATCCGGTAAAGTATCAACAAGATATTCCTGTCCAAATTTTGGGAATTAATGATTTGCACGGTGGTCTAGAAACTACAGGGTCTGCAACGATTGGTGATAAGACTTATACTAACGCGGGAACAGCAGCAAGATTAGCTGGTCACCTTGACGCTGCCGAAGAAAGTTTTAAAGCCGCTAATCCGACTGGGACAACCATTCGCGTTGAAGCAGGGGACATGGTCGGCGCCTCACCCGCAAATTCAGCCCTACTGCAAGATGAGTCAACGATGCATGCACTAAAAGCAATGAACTTTGAGGTCGGAACGCTAGGAAACCACGAATTTGATGAAGGTCTTGCGGAATATATGCGGATCGTTAATGGGGGCCAACCGACCAAGCAATACAATGAAGCAGAAATGGCCTATCCGCACGTTGCTTCTGGCATTAACATTATTACTGCTAACGTGGTGCAAAAAACTGACGGTCAGATTCCATTTGGGATGCAACCATACTTGATTAAGGAAATCCATACCAGTGATGGCAAGGTAGCTAAGATCGGTTTTATCGGAATCGAAACAACTTCACTACCAATCTTAACCTTATATGATAACTACAAAGATTATGATGTGCTTGATGAAGCCGAAACTATCGCTAAATATGATAAAATTTTACGGAATAAGGGTGTAAACGCAATTGTCGTCTTAGCGCATACAGGCGTTTCGACTGATAAGGATGGCAATACAAAAGGAAATGCAGTTGACATCATTAAGAAGCTTTATCAAATTGATCCGGATAATTCCGTTGACCTTTACGTTGCCGGACATTCACATCAATATGCTAATGCAACGGTTGGTAGTGTTAAACTGGTTCAAGCAATCTATACTGGTAAAGCATATGATGACATTATTGGCTACATTGACCCAACTACCAATGATTTTGCAAAGGATAGCTTAGTTTCACATGTTTTCCCTGTACTGTCTGAAGCAGATGCACCTAATGTTAAGACTGACGCAAATGTGACAGCAATTGTCCAAGATGCCGATCGCCGGGTTGACCCGATTATCAATAAAAAAATTGGGGAAGCTGCTAAACCTGGTGATATCCTTGGACGTCTTCACAATACACCAACACGCGAAAATGCTGCTGGTGAGTTAGTTGTTGATGGACAACTATATGCGGCCAAGAAGGCAGGATTACCTGCTGACTTTGCAATGACAAATACCGGTGGGGTTCGGGCTGACCTCCATGTTAATGATGATCGGTCCATTACATGGGGCAGTGCGCAGGCTGTCCAACCATTTGGCAATATCTTACGGGTAGTCCAAATGACAGGAGCACAAATTGTTGATGCTCTTAACCAACAATACGATGAAGATCAAGCATATTACTTACAAGTTGCCGGGCTTCATTACACATATACTGACCAGGACGACCCAAACCAACCATACAAAGTGGTTAAAGTCTATGACCAAAATAATCAGCCGCTTGATATGGATAAGAATTACAATGTTGTCATTAACGATTTCCTTGCTGGTGGCGGGGATGGCTTCTCGGCATTTAAGAATACTAAGGTTGTCGGTATTATCGGTCAAGATACGGATGCATTTATTAACTATATCACCGATATGACTAACGAAGGAAAGCTAATCACTGCTCCAGTGATGAACCGAAAGATTTACATGACAGCCGAGCAATTAGCAACCGCAGACAGTAAGGGTTCAGTGGTTAACAATGACCAGGATAATCAACCGGCTACCGGTACACAAACTGGTGCCGCTAGTCCTAATAAAGAAGTAAGTCAACCAACCCCAACAACTCCATCAGTAGTATTGCCAACGACGGCTGGTCAACCGGCCAAGGTAATTCAACTCAGTGGTCAAATTGCGCCTAGTGCTAGTCGTGCTGATAGTAATAATCACTTTGTTAACTTAACACCAACTACACTGAATAATGCAACTCACCAGACTGCTGCTAAGAAGCAAGCAGCTTTACCACAAACCGGTAATACAGAAAATCTTGCTTGGATTCTTCTTGGTACTTCATTAATGGGTGCAACTGGGTTAACAATTATTAACCGCAAGCGGAAGCAAGCATAGTCAAATAGTCCAGAGTATTAGGTTACCCTGGACTATTTTTTATCGTTATAATGAGGGTATGATTAGTAGATGGAGTTGAGAAAATGACAGAAAACATCATAAACATATTAAAGAGAAATAATATAACAGTTACGATTATTGCCCGTGAAAGCGGCTTGGATGTTGCGCAGGTTAATCAAGTTATTAAAAGACCAGTTGCCACTTGGTCAGTTCACCTTCTTAATGCCGTGGCGTATGCTCTTGATGAACGGCCAGGGGAGTTATTAGATCAAATCCAAGCTTTTCCTTTTGAACTCCACACTGATGATGATGCATTAACTATTCAGCGTGTTCAATTTTCAACAGCAGCCGTCTACCAACAGGTCCGTTTTGCTGTTGAAAGTAATGTTTTAGAGGGGTGGAAACCAACTACAAAGGAAATTAGGTTATTAAAAGCGGCGGCAGAGCGACCGGATGATGAGATATTAACAGAGATTGAACGGTTATTTGGTGATGAAAATGACTGATGAAGAATTACAGGCCAAGTTTCTTTACGATAATGGTACGTTGCGTAATAAATTTGCGATTAAGGATCCTGACGAATTAAGCTTGATTGAATACCGAGGAGTCGCAGAACGGCAGATAGCTTTATTGCAACAGCGACCCCGTATAGCAAGTTTTAACGATTTAATCACCATAAATAAATTCCTGTTTGGCTGGCTCTATGATTGGGCAGGTCAATTGAGAAATTATTATATTTCTAAAGCTGGTTTTGATTTTCTTGAGTACGATCGCTTCGATAATGCCATCAGGTACGTAAATAATGAGCTGCTAAAGATAAATAAGAAACAGCACCCCACAATTGAGGATTATGCCGGCTTGTTAAATGATCTTAATTATATTCATCCCTTTCGTGAGGGGAATGGGCGATCAACAAAGCTATTTATTCAATTAATCGCTCTTCATCATGGGCAGGTCATTGATTATCCTGCTGATAACGCTAAAATGATTGCTGCTTTAGACCAATCAGATGTTAGTGCTATTGCCAAAACAATGGCTTTACAGAAGGCAGCAGGGTAGCTTCTAATGCAAAAGATAAAAATTTATACGAAAAAATTTTGCCCAGCTTGTACTAAAACGCAAGAAATGTTAAAAGCGCGAAAAATTAAGTATGAGCTTATTGATCTTACAACTGACTTAGCAGCCATTGAAGCCTTTGCGCGATTAGGCTATCGGCGTTTCCCAATTGTCCTCGTTGAAGATAATCATGAGGTAACCGGCTGGGATGGCTTCCAGCCGCAACTTATCAGTAAATTAAAATAGCGAATACCCAATTTTATTTAGATAGGTATTCGCTATTTTTAGAGTTTACTAGCTGCTGCTTGATCTGCCAAAATAGTCACATTCGGATGTGATTGCAAAATGGAAGCAGGTACTTCTGTTGTTAATGGCCCGTTAATTGTTGCTGTCAGTGCCGCCGCTTTTTGTTTGCCAAATGCTAAAAGAATAATATGCTTAGCCTTCATTATCGAACCAATTCCCATTGTATATGCCTTCTGCGGAACCTCAGCTGCGGAAGCAAAGAAACGCGCGTTAGCTTCAATCGTTGCGGTGGTTAGTTTTACTTGATGGGTTTGACTATCAAATGCTGTTCCTGGTTCATTAAAGCCGATATGCCCATTAGTACCAATTCCTAAGATTTGCGTATCAATCGGGTAGTTTTTCAATACTTGATTATAGTGTTTAATTACCTCAGCAGCATTAAAGTTCATCCCATCTGGAATAAAACTTTTCATAAATGGTTTTTGGTCAAAGAGATTATGCTGCATAAAATAATGATAACTTTGTGGATTTGTTGGTGCAATTCCAACATATTCGTCTAGATTAATCGAAATTAACTTAGAGCAGTCAAGATCGCTTTTAACTATTTGCTGGTAAAGGTCAAGCGGGGTGCTGCCAGTAGCTAAACCTAAAATATGACCACCGTTTTTTATGTCTGCCAGCAATAATTCAAATGCTCTTTTGCTAGCTTCTTCTTTATTCTTCATTACTAAAACTTTCATAAATCCTCACCACCCGGTCTTATTGTAATTCATTTTTGACAAAAGAAAAGAGTGCTTGAATGACTTTATTAATAATGTTCCTAACTATCACTGCTATCCTTTTCACAAATATATTTACTAGCTATTGAACGCGCTTTCATAATTATGTAAAATAAGGGTGCTGCTGAAATGCTTTTTATAAGAATTGGGGAATAATTGATGAAAATAAAGAAATTAACGGCAATGTGTGCCACGTTAGCCGGACTGCTTCTTGGTAGTTCAGCAATGGCTGTTGTTCCAGCAACTACCAGTGCAGCGACTAATAACGATCAAGTAACAATTTACCTTACCCGTCATGGGGAAACAACCGGAAATGTAATGCAACGTGTGCAAGGATCAAGCGATTTTCCATTAACCAAAAATGGGATTACAGTCGCTAATGATCTTGGTTATGGGCTAAAAGGGATTAAGTTCAAGCATGCCTATACAGGTGATTTAACGCGGCAAGAAGTAACCGCTAAGCAAGCGTTAAAGTATTCTGCTAACCCAAATACCAAGATTACAACAACACCGATGTTAAGAGAAGGCGGCTATGGTAGTTTTGAAGGAGACAGTATTGAAGCTGACAACCAAAAGATTGCTAATGTTTACGGCTATCAAGATGGCAAGCAATTCCAGCAAGCAACCGGTAAAGACTACTGGAATAAACTTCAGGATGCCTACCATAAATTAGATATGGATAATTCCCAAAATACTAAGCTTGCTAAAAGTGACCGCGCAGAAAGCTCTGCACAGGTTCAAAAACGAATGAGTTCAGAACTTCTTCATATTGCGAAAACAACGCAAAAGCAAGGTGGCGGTAACGTTTTAGTTGTTAGTTCGGGAATGTCAATCAATGAATACCTTTCAACTATCTCTAAAAAATACGATGGTAAGCCAATGCAAAATGCAGCGGTGACAAAGCTCGTCTACAAGAATGGCAAACTCCACGTCGATGGTCAAATTGGATCCCTTCACTATGTCAACAAGGGTAAGAAGCTTGCAGCAAATAAATAAGTAGGTAAGTTTCAGCAGCAAGAATTTTAATTGCAATTATACAAATATTATTTAAAGGGGCTATGATATAAGTCCCCGATATAGTTAAATGCTACAGCACGAAAAAGGGGTGTGAAGGCAAAGTCATAAATGACTTCCGTCACGCTCCTTTTTGTATGGAGATAATTTGTTATACTAAATGAGGTTATTCCAAAAGAAGCGAGGGAAATAAAGTGGTAATTAAACTAACGGCTGCACAGCGAGTAAATTTAACGTCTAAGTATGCATTTTATACGTACCCGATCGAAGGTAATGTAATAGATATATTAAGACATCCAATAGAAGGCAGCCATATGTTTTGGCAGTCGGCAGATCAAAGCCGGATTTATTTAGGGATAGAACCGTTAAAACAGCTGATTGGAAAATCAATTGCGCAAATAAGCCTATTTCAAGACCAATTTCAGCATAAAGTAGTTAACTTGACTCCTTCAATTACCAGTCAACCAATTTTATTGGGAGGCTTTCCGTTCGATGCGGATGGTCGGCCGGAACATTTTTGGGGTAAGTTGGAAAAAGGATACTTTATTCTCCCGCAGATTCTTTTTTGGCAACAAGAAAAGAAGGCCTATGTCACACTACTGGTTCAAGTAAGCGGGGATGTAGAAGCTAAATTAAATCAGCTTGCGTCCCAGGCGACGAATGTTTTACAAGCAACAACAATGGACAAAGCCTCCCTTCCTTCGTTATCAAGTCGTGAGCTTGCTCTTCCGCAATGGATGCGTTTAGTTAACGATAGTGTTAAGGCAATCGAAAAACAACAATTGAAAAAAGTCGTTTTAGCGCGCCAACTGGAGTTATTAACAACTAGTGAATTTAATCCAGAAAAAATTTTACTCCGCTTAATAAGCCAGCAGCCTAATACATACTGTTTTCTCCTAGATGATGGTACCCGTGCATTTGTCGGGGCAACTCCAGAACGATTATTAAGGGCAGATAAGAACAGTTTTCGGACAGCGAGCGTTGCAGGGTCGATTGCGCGGGGAGAAACTCCAGCTGCCGACGATCAGCTGGGGCAAGCGTTGCTAAATGACCATAAAAATGAATACGAACACCAAGTTGTCGTTCAGCGAATTACAAGAATAATGGAGAAGTTTACTGATAATTTAACAATCGGTGAACGCCAGTTGCTAAAAAATCGGGACATCCAGCATATCTACCACCCATTTATCGGTCAGCGAAAAGTAGGAGTCAAACTATTAGATGTGTTGAAAGCCCTTCACCCAACTCCGGCATTAGGGGGCGAGCCTCGTTCTCTTGCAATGAAATGGTTAGCAGAAAAAGAGCCAGCAGGTCGGGGCCTATACGGCGGACCGATTGGCTGGCTAGGGTTAGCAGAAGATTGCGGCGAGTTCGCGGTTGGCTTGCGTTCAGGAATCTTTGGAAAGGCTAAAGGGCTGCTTTATGCTGGTTGTGGTATTGTGGCAGAATCGCAAGCAGAAAAAGAGCGCTATGAGACAGGGTTAAAATTTCAACCAATGTTAAGAGGAGTAAATGACAAATGGACTACCAACGAACTTTAACAAAATATTTATTATCATTTATTGAAGGATTAAAGCAAGGTGGGGTAAAAAGAGCTGTCATTAGTTCTGGTTCCCGTTCAACGCCTTTGTCCTTGCTGGTTAATCGTGATCCTGACATTCAGTCTTATATTGATATTGATGAACGATCGGCAGGCTTTTTTGCTTTAGGGTTAGTTAAGGCAACTCAAGAATCGGTTGCCTTAATATGTACATCAGGGAGTGCGGCGGCTAACTACTTACCTGCAATTTGCGAGGCCGAGGCCACCAATCAGCCCTTAATTGTTTTAACCACAGACCGTCCGGCAGAGTTGCAGGGTGTAGGGGCACCACAAGCAATGAACCAGCATAGTTTATATGGCAGTCACGTCAAGTATGCGGTTGAATTGGCATTGCCCGAAGATAATCCAACGATGATAGATTACAGTCGCTGGGAAGGATTTACCGTTTCATCCCGCGCTCAAATAGTTCCTAAAGGTCCTGTTCACATTAATATTCCGCTTAGAGAACCCTTAGTACCTGATTTAACCTTACCGCGTCCTACCGCGATACCGGCTAAAGTTCTCTCCAACGAACGGGTAACGGATTTATCACCGTTATGCCCATTCTTTCAACAAGAGGGTCTTATTATTGTTGGCGAGGAGCGTTCACCAGAAGAGGCTCGACAACTATTATCGTTAGCTGCAAAACTTCATTGGCCAATCGTTGGTGATCCATTGACCAATTTAGCTACTAATCAGTGTGAAGAGTCAACCTACCTTCATCAAGCTGACCTTCTCTTTCAAGGATCGGTGCCAGCCCCTCGCGTAATTTTGCGCTTTGGCCGTTTACCAGTGACAAAACCTGTAACCCAATGGCTAGGGAGCCAGCATGTTTTAACGATTCTGGTCGAAGAAGGTCACCAGTTTAAGGATCAACTGCATCGAAGCAGTTACTTATTAGATATGACTGTAAGTGAATTTAAGCACTGCTTTGATAAAGTTAGCTTTACGCCTGTATCATCTGGATGGCTAGCAAAGTGGCAGAAGAGACAATGGTTAGCTGAAGATATTCTACAAGCAAATGAAGATTTGCAGCAGTTTAACCATTCAGGGGTAGTTAAACAGTTACTTAGTCAACTCCATGATCAAGAGCTTTTTGTTGCTAATAGTAATGCAATTCGCTTAGTTGATCGGCTTAGCTTGCCGGCAGCTCACAATCTTCGTATTTATGGTAATCGTGGTGTAAATGGGATAGATGGATTAAATTCTACTATGGCAGGCATTGTTGCCGCTAGTAAGCATCCGTTGACCTTACTAATTGGCGATTTAGCCTTTTTCCATGATTTGACAGGCTTAGAAATGATTCGGCGATATAAATTACCAGTTACTATTATCCTTTTAAATAATAATGGTGGTGGTATCTTTTCCTTTTTGCCACAGCATGATTTACCAACGGCTGATTTTACAACAATCTTTAAGACGCCCCAAGATCTTGATTATCAATCCGTTGCAAAATTATTTGGATTTAATTATCATCGTCCGACAAGCTATTCAGAATTTATCCCGCTCTTAAATCAACCGGGGCAGCATATGATTGAAATAGCAGATAGTCAAGAATGTCCAGTTACAATTTGGCATCATTTAGTAAGCAGTTATCAACAGAGGAGCAGTGAGATAAGTGATTGAAGTAAGATACCACTACCAATGGTTGAATAATTTTCAACCAAATCGGCCAACAATAGTGTGTTTACATGGTTTTACAGGAACTTTAGGTACTTTTAGCAACCTTTTTCCTGATAGGGATTATAATTTTTTAGGAATTGATCTAATTGGTCATGGTCAAACAAGTATCTACGTTCATCCAGCATACTATCGGATGGAGAATGTAATTAGCAATTTACAGAAATTAATGCGATCGCTACAAATTAAACCTTATTATGTACTTGGATATTCAATGGGTGGACGCGTTGCGTTAGCCTGGGCAGTTAATGACCCCAATGTTAAAGGGTTAATATTGGAAAGTGCGCGTCCAGGGATCGCCGATGAAGATGAGCGACAGGCAAGACGGCAAAATGATAATCGCCTTGCCGGAAAGATATTAGCGCATCCGTTAGCAGACTTTGTTAATTATTGGGAAAATATTCCATTGTTTGCTAGTCAAAAGCAATTGTCATCAAAAATCCGTCAACATATAAGAAAACAGCGGATGAGTCAGCAAAGTTATGGATTAGCAATGAGTTTGATGATGATGGGAACTGGACAGCAAAAAAACTATTGGGGATGTTTGCCCAAAAAAATTCCGGTTTTGTTAGTAGTCGGCGAGCAGGATCAAAAATTTCAAGAAATTGCCCGTAAGATGAGGTCAAAAGCATCACAAATGACGATTTCAATTTTACCAAGTGGGCATTGTGTTCATCTTGAAGTCCCAGTTCTTTTTTCAAAAATGGTTTTAAATTGGCTTGATAGGAATATTTGAACACAAATTATATGGCTGTTTTGATGATTTATAATGAATTATGGTAGACTGAAAGTTGTTAAGTCATATTTTAATGAGAGTATTTATATGGAGCATGACAGTATGAAAGAAGAACATAAAAATAATAAAGGGAAGCATCATCGCGGCTTGATACTATTTTTAATTCTATTAATTATTTTGCTAGGTGTTTTAGCTGTTAATTATAAGCGGTTTGCTAATAAACAGTTGAATCCTATCCAAACGACCCAACCTAAAAAGACAATAACATCCTCTCAAGAAAAAGAACCGCTTGTAGGAGCGTACCGTGATGATCAAGATGGGGCAGCGATAGTTTTTAATGAAAATGGTACAGGCCGTTATGTATATGCTGACAAAAAGAATGCCGATACGGATGATACATTGACCTGGCAAAAGAAAGGAAACCAGTATTTAATTACATTGAAAGATCGAGATGTAACGAATCCATTAACTGCAAATCTTGATCAAAATAAACTAGTTATTTCTGGTAGTAATGGTTGGAATACCGAAACCTTTCAACGAACAACGGGGAGCTTAAATCTCCAAGAGTTTCTAAAAGATATGCACGCAAGGTGATAAATATTGAATAAACACATTTCTTGTGGTTGCCAAGGATGTGTTTTTATTAGGCAGATTGTAAAATTTAAG
>NZ_QORN01000067.1:0-8709 GCF_014830205.1 Limosilactobacillus walteri | reverse complement strand
AATATTGTAGAGCCTTTTTAGTGACGACTTCCGCGATGATTAGTGGTTTGATTAATCTTATGAATATTGCGTTCAAATTTAAATCCGCCATCAGTAACTAGTTTAAAATGACGCATTTTACCATTAAAAGGTTTACCGTTTAAGCGGGTTGTGGTCCAATTTCGCATAATTTCGGTCATGTTAGATAATGATTTTAATTGGCCTGGCTTATTCTCTTTAATTGCAGCTTCTTTAATATCTGATTGTAACCGGTAAATAAGGTTATTATGGTATTCCAATAGTTCGTTTGTAAGTGGGGCGTTACGGTACTTATTAAATAATTTTTGAATTAATAACATAGCTTCTTCAGTGTTTTGCGGTTGAATATAACGATGGTCTTTATGCTTCATCCTAGAAAACTCCTTTAAATTGTTTGACGTTTCTTGACTTTTAGACGGGTAATTGGTATATTATACAGTGTGTTTAGCACTTGACCCTAATGAGTGCTAAAAGGGGAAGTGATATTTGATGCTAACACAACGCCAGAAAAAGGTTCTGCAAGCGATTGTACGTCAATATACGTCAACTGGTCAACCGGTTGGATCCAAACATCTCGCAGAAAAGTTGCCGTTTAAGGTCAGTTCAGCGACTGTACGTAACGAAATGGCAATTTTAGAAGATAATGATTTGATCCTAAAAGAGCACTCCTCATCAGGTCGGGTTCCATCTAAGCAGGGTTATCGATATTACGTTGATAACCTTCTTGACCCACAGGCGGTTACAGATAACGACCTAGTAGTGATTCAAAACTCGTTAGGAACTGGATTCCAAAAGATTGATGAAATTATTTCGCATTCAGCAGATATCTTATCAAACTTAACTTCATATACTGCATTTACTTTGAAACCGGAACAAGAAAGTGTCCGACTTAGTGGATTTAGAGTTGTGCCACTTGGTAATCATAAAGTTATTGCAATTCTGGTTACTGATAGCGGAGAAGTTGAAAGTCAATCATTCACCTTGCCAAGAGACATCGATACCGATGCAATGCAAGCAGTTATTCGGATGATTAACGATCAGTTAGTGGGCTTAACGCTTTCAGAAGTAGTGAAACGGCTGAAAGATGATATTCCATTGCAGGTGGTACATTATATGCACAGTCCTGATGGTTTCTTAGACATCTTTGATAATGTTTTATCGCAGGCGGCACGAGAAAGATTCTTCGTTGGTGGTCGATTAAACTTGCTAGATTTTGCAAGTACAAATGATCCACATACAATTCAGGCACTCTATGGTTTGTTAGACAGAAATGACAATCTATCAAATCTGTTAGATCCTACTCTGTCGTCAGAGAGTGAAGTTAATGTTAAAATCGGTCAAGAAATCTCAAAGAATAAGCTCCTTGATGATTATAGCTTAATCACAGCAAGTTATAATGTTGAACAATATGGAAAAGGGATTATCGCTGTGCTGGGTCCGACCAGAATGCCATATTCTCGAACGATTGGAATTGTGAATGCATTTCGTCAAGAATTAGCAAAACGACTATTAGATTTCTACCGTCACTATTATGATTCATAGGAGGCGAGTTAATTGGCCAAAGAAAAACAAGACAATCAGCCAAAGCCTACAAAAGATGAAAAGGCTCCTAAAACAGAAAATAAAAAAGAAACTCCTAATAAGGAAAAAGATCAGGTTTCAAAACTAAAAAACGAAATTACTGACCTAAAGAAACAGCTCGCTGATAAAGATGACAAATATCTACGGGCAGAGGCTGAAATCCAGAATATGACTAATCGCTTTAATAAAGAGCGTGCGCAAATCTTAAAATATGATGGTCAAGATTTAGCTAAGTCAATTTTACCTGTTCTGGATAACCTCAAACGTGCATTAGCAATTGAAGTTGTTGATGAAAATGGCAAGCAGCTAAAGAAGGGAATTCAAATGGTTCATGATCATCTAGTAAAAGCACTGACTGACCATGATATCACTGAAATTGAAGCTGAAGGGAAACCATTTGATCCTACACTACACCAGGCTGTTCAAACTGTTCCGGTTGAAGAAGGACAGAAACCGGAAACAGTTGTTAATGTTCTTCAAGCAGGATATCAACTAAAAGATCGAGTATTACGGCCCGCAATGGTAGTTGTAGCTCAATAAATTTATGAGAGAAGGAAATAAATTATGGCAAGTAATAAGATTATTGGTATTGATTTAGGTACTACTAACTCTGCAGTTGCTGTTATGGAAGGTAACGAACCTAAGATTATCACTAACCCAGAAGGTAGTCGGACTACACCATCTGTTGTATCGTTTAAGAACGGTGAAACGCAAGTTGGTGAAGTTGCAAAACGGCAAGCAATTACAAATCCTAACACAATTTCATCAATCAAGAGTCACATGGGTGAAGCAGGATATACAGTTGAAGTTGATGGTAAAAAGTATACACCACAAGAAATTTCAGCAATGATTCTTCAATACATTAAGAAGTACGCTGAAGATTACATTGGTGATACTGTTACTCAAGCGGTTATTACTGTTCCAGCATACTTTAATGATGCTCAACGGCAAGCTACTAAAGATGCTGGTAAAATTGCCGGCTTAGATGTTAAGCGGATTATTAACGAACCAACTGCTTCATCATTAGCTTATGGACTTGATAAGAAAGACAAGGATGAAAAGATTCTTGTTTATGACCTTGGTGGTGGGACTTTTGATGTTTCCATTCTAGAATTAGGTGACGGTGTCTTCCAAGTCCTCTCAACAAATGGTGATACTCACTTAGGTGGGGATGACTTTGACCAAAAGATTATGGATTGGTTAATTGAAGGCTTTAAAGAAGAACATGGTGTTGACTTATCCCAAGACAAGATGGCCCTTCAACGTTTGAAGGATGCTGCTGAAAAGGCTAAGAAAGATTTGTCTGGTGTTCAAGAAGCTCAAATCAGCTTACCATTTATTTCAGCTGGTGAAAATGGCCCACTACACCTAGAAAAGACCCTAAGTCGTGCTCAATTTAACCAATTAACTAATGACTTAGTAGAACGGACAAAGCAACCGGTATTAAACGCATTGAAGGATGCAGACCTTTCATTTGATGATATTGATGAAGTAATTTTAAACGGTGGTTCTACTCGTATTCCGGCTGTTCAAGAAATGGTAAAGGAATTAACAGGTAAGGAACCTAACCATTCCATTAACCCTGATGAAGCGGTTGCTCTTGGTGCTGCTATCCAAGGTGGGGTTTTGACTGGTGATGTTAAGGATGTTGTTTTACTTGATGTTACGCCACTTTCTCTTGGGATCGAAACCATGGGTGGTGTCTTCACTAAGTTAATTGATCGTAACACAACTATCCCAACTTCAAAGAGCCAGATTTTCTCAACAGCTGCTGATAATCAACCAGCCGTTGATATTCACGTTCTTCAAGGTGAACGTCCAATGGCTGCTGATAACAAGACGCTAGGAAACTTCCAGCTTACTGACATTCCAGCTGCTCCTCGTGGTGTTCCTCAAATCAAAGTTACTTTTGATATTGATAAAAACGGAATTGTTAATGTTTCTGCTGAAGATCAAGGTACTCATAAGAAGCAAAACATTACAATCAAGTCTAATTCTGGTTTGAGTGATGAAGAAATCGAACGAATGAAGAAAGACGCAGAAGAACACGCTGAAGCCGATAAGAAGAAGAAAGAAGAAGTTGACTTGAAGAATGAAGTTGACCAAGAACTCTTCCAAGTGGACAAGACCTTAAAAGAAGTTAAGGGTAAGGTTCCTGAAGAAGATATTAAAAAGGCTGAAAGTGCTCACGATGATTTAAAGAAAGCTAAGGAAAGCGGTAACCTTGATGATATGAAAGCTAAGAAGGATGCCTTAAATAAGGTAATTCAAGATCTTAGTGTAAAGCTATACCAACAAGCTCAAGGTGCACAAGGCGGCGCTGCTAATGGTCAACCTGGTGGTAACAGTCAAAACAATAACAACAACGGTAATGATGATAATACTGTTGATGGTGACTTCAAGGATGTTACACCAGACGACAAGAAATAGTCTGAAATAAACAGTCTTAAAATGTAGTGTAAAAGCCAAAGGCCAACCTAAAACGGACTTTGGCTTTTACTTTCGTTTGCTAGCTGTGGTATAACTAAACAAGCAACAAATTAATGAGGTATTTATATGGCAGAACAAGATTATTACGACATTTTAGGTGTCTCAAAGGATGCGTCCGAAAAAGACATCAAGCGTGCATATCGCCGGCTTGCGGCAAAATACCACCCAGATGTTAACCACGAGCCTGGTGCAGAAGAAAAATTTAAGAAAATTAACGAAGCATATGAAACATTGAGTGATAGTCAAAAGCGAGCTCAATATGACCAATTTGGTTCTGCTGGGCCACAGGCAGGCCAAGGGTTTGGCGGCTTTGGCGGTGGTCAAACATATTCAAACTTCGGTGGCGGTTTTGATGACATCTTTAGCCAATTCTTTGGCGGTGGCGGTAGAACTCGGCGTGATCCAACTGCTCCCCGACAAGGTCGAGATTTACAATATTCAATGACGCTTGACTTTATGGATGCTGTTTTTGGTAAAACAACAACAATTAAATATGATCGTGATGCTGAATGTAAGACCTGTCATGGAACAGGAGCTAAACCGGGTAAGTCACCAGTTACATGTTCTCGCTGTCATGGAACGGGGGTCGTTGTAAATGTTCGCCAAACACCGCTCGGAAATATGCAGACGCAAACGACTTGTCCAGAATGTAATGGTACTGGTAAAATTATCAAACCAGAAGATCGTTGCAATACCTGTCATGGTGCTGGACATGTCCATGAACGGCATGAACTTGAAGTCAAGGTTCCTGCCGGCGTTGATGATGGACAGCAAATGCGTCTTCAACATCAGGGTGATGCTGGGGAAAACGGCGGTCCTGCTGGGGACTTGTATATTGTCTTTCGGGTAACACCAAGTCGCGAATTTAGGCGTGATGGTTCAACAATTTATGTTGATCGCGATATTTCCTTTGCTCAAGCAGCATTAGGGGATGAAGTAAAAGTTAAGACTGTTCACGGTGATGTTGATTTAAAGATTCCTGCTGGAACGCAATCAGAAACTAACTTCCGCCTTCGTGGCAAGGGTGTTCCACACCTTAATGGTAATGGAAATGGCGATGAACATGTCACTGTTCATGTTAAGACACCTAAGAGCTTAAATAAGCGTCAACGCGAAGCAATGATGGCATTTGCAGCCGCAAGTGGTGAAGATGTTAAGGGCGTAAAAAAGACTGTCCTTGATAAATTGCGTGACGCCTTTGAGGATAAATAATTTTTGAATAACGAGTGTCTATGAATAGGCATTCGCTATTTTGCTATCTAGAACTTTTCTATTATAATTGGGATTTGGTATACTAGATAAAGAATAATCGTTGAAAGTGAGTCTTTTTAAATGAACCTAGAAGAAATGAAAGAACGCCAAAAACACATTCGGAATTTTTCGATTGTTGCGCATATTGATCATGGGAAATCAACGCTAGCTGATCGGATTTTAGAAATGACAGATTCAATCAGCAAGCGTGAGATGAAAAACCAAATTCTTGACGATATGCCGTTGGAACGTGAACGAGGAATAACGATCAAACTAAATGCAGTGGCCCTGACGTACCATGCTAAAGATGGTGAAGATTATATATTCCATTTGATTGATACTCCCGGACATGTTGACTTTTCGTATGAAGTTTCCCGCTCATTAGCAGCGTGCGAAGGGGCGGTCTTAGTTGTCGATGCCACTCAAGGGGTAGAGGCACAGACACTGGCTAATGTTTACTTGGCTCTTGATAATGACCTTGAAATTCTTCCTGTTATTAATAAGATTGACCTGCCATCCGCTGATCCAGCTGGTACTAAGAAGCAAATTGAAGATGAAATTGGTCTTGATACTGATGAGGCCGTAGATATTAGTGCCAAAACTGGTATGGGTGTTGATGAAGTCCTCGAAAAAATTGTAAAAGACATTCCGGCGCCAACTGGTGACTTAACGGCGCCATTGAAAGCCCTGATTTTCGATTCTAAATATGATGATTATCGCGGTGTTGTTCTTAGTGTTCGGATTGTTGAAGGAACAGTAAAGAAGGGCGACCAAATTAAATTAATGAACGGTGGTACAGAGTATGAAGTGGCTGAAGTTGGTATCAACTCACCGAAGCCACTTGCCCGAGATGTCTTGATGGCAGGGGATGTTGGATACATTACAGCTGCTATTAAGGACATCAAGGATACCAGAGTTGGGGACACGGTTACCAGTGCTGCTAATCCGACAGATAAGCCATTGGAAGGATATCGGCAGATGACTCCAATGGTATATGCTGGATTGTATCCAACTGATAATGCTAAGTTTAATGATTTACGTGATGCCTTAGAAAAATTGCAGCTTAACGATGCCGCTTTGACTTTTGAACCAGAATCATCACAAGCACTTGGCTTTGGTTTTCGATGTGGTTTTCTTGGATTGCTTCACATGGATGTTATTCAAGAACGGTTAGAACGAGAATTTAATTTAGACTTAATTACCACGGCCCCATCAGTTACTTATCATGTTGAGTTAGCTGATGGAACAACAAAAGAAGTGGAAAACCCCGCTGAGATGCCAGATGCTTCATCAATTAAGGCTATCAAAGAACCTTATGTGCGTGCCTCTATCATGGTTCCTAATGATTATGTCGGACCAGTAATGGAACTTTGCCAACGTAAGCGGGGTGATTTCGATACGATGGAATATTTAAGTGACACCCGTGTTAACGTAATTTATCATATTCCATTATCAGAAATTATCTTTGATTTCTTCGATAAACTAAAGAGTTCTACTCGGGGATATGCATCTTTAGACTATGAGATTGATGGTTACCGGCCAAGCAATCTGGTTAAAATTGATATACTTCTTAATGGTGATAAGGTTGACGCGTTAAGTTTTATTGCGCACCGTGATTTTGCGGCGGAACGTGGTCGTGAAATTACAGCTAAATTAAAGAAAATTATCCCACGGCAAAACTTTGAAATTCCAATTCAAGCAGCAATCGGTTCTAAGATTATTGCTCGAACAAACATTAAAGCATATCGAAAAGATGTTACCGCACGGATTCACACTGGGGACCCAGACCGGCGAGCCAAGCTATTGGATAAGCAAAAACGTGGTAAGAAGCGAATGAAAGCTGTTGGAAAGGTTGATATTCCACAAGAAGCCTTTATGGCCGTTTTGAAGACCGATGAGCAATTGGACGAGAAGTAAACGTTGATGTAAGGGCGCTTCTAACTTGCCGGATTTCACAAAGTAGACCAATTTATATACCAATTAAAGTGTTTTGCCCACATGAAGTACCTTCGTGGGCAAGACGTAAGATACTTTGTGGGCAAATGGTGGGCAAGATTTACATTTTAGCTATTTGATCAAATAGATTTGCTGTTTGATGTTTCTTCTTATTGCTAAGATGGACATAGGTATCTAGAGTGGTGGCAATTTTGTTATGGCCCAATCGTACTTGGACCTCTTTAGCAGATGCCCCCGCTTCTAGTAACATGGTTGCGTGGGTATGACGCAAACTATGGAAATTAAATGGGAAACCTAGCTCTTTAGTGACGGTACCTGCATAGTACTTAATCGAATTGGGAGTTACAGGTTTCCCATTTTCTTTTGTACATACAAAGTTAGATTCATGGTAATTTTTACCATATCGTAAACGATTTTCATTTTGTAGTCGCCGCTGAACTTTAAGCGCATGAATAAGTTGATCACCGATTGCAATTGTTCGATAACTGTCAGCGGTTTTTAATTTTCCAAGTCGAACATCAGTTTTGGAATATTGTTTCATTTGCTGAGTAACATTAATTTCAGCATCTGGTAAACTAACGTTATCCCATTCAAGACCGGCTACTTCTCCACGCCTCATTCCAGTATAAAAGCTGATTAAAAGGGGAAGGTGAAATGGATGGCCAAGAGGAAATTGATCTAAAAGTTGATTAAATTGTTGTAGAGTAATAATTTTTAGATCTTCTCGTGTAGTTTTAGGATGGTTATATTTTGGTTGTCGGACGTATTCTGCAGGTGATTGAGTAAGAATATGCCAGGGATGGACTGCTTGTCGAAATGCCTCTTTAATAACCATAAGAATAATTTCGACAGTATGGCCATGTAATTGGGTGTGATCTGGTTTATACTCTGTTGAATCAGCAATTTTGTTAATAGTCTTCTGAATTAATTCTGGAGTGACTTTTTGAAGCTGATATATCCCTAGGGTAGGGTGGATATATTTATCAATTACATGCCGATAGTTTAATTGAGTGTTCTTGGAAAGATTAGTTAAAACGTAATTATTGTACCAAAATTCAAAATAATCATGAGCTGATATTTTATCAGTATTAGTAACAGTCCCTGTATTTTCGTAAATTTCCAAAGCAATCCGCAATTGGTGCATTGCTTCCTTGTAGGAATCACCTCCGACTCTTTCATGTTGTCGCCTTTTTCCATCTTTATCAGCAACATCGAAACGGTAGTACCATTTTTTACCACGTTTTCTAACATTACCTTTCATAGTAAAACTCCTTTCTGTTATAATAAAAACGTGCTGAGGGTGCACTTCACCCCTAGTATTGCTATTGTGACCTCAATGATCGACCGGCCAAAGTTGGATATCTGTCAACTGGTATGGTTGACTAAAAATACTTCCTACAAAAATGTAGGGGG
>NZ_QORN01000066.1:0-1745 GCF_014830205.1 Limosilactobacillus walteri | reverse complement strand
AACTCCTAGTCCAAAATAAAAACCGGATGATGAATTTTTTGAACAATTCATCATCCGGTTTTTATGTACACAGGAAATCGTTCCTGATATGATGTAATTACCCCTAAAAACAACCAAAGGGAGCGATTTTCATGTATCAAAATTATACCATAGGGCAAACCGAATTCGTACTAAACTATAACTATGATTTACCACGGAATCATGTTGCACGATTAATTAGTGATTTTGTCGACTCGATTCCACAAGATGTGCTATTAGAAGATTCGGGAGCGGCTACTGGCCGCCCTTCATCACATCCAGCAATTATGCTTAAGATTCTCTTGTTTGCCTACTCACGTCAAACTTATTCTGGAAGAAAGATTGAAATGATGTTGGATGAGAACTTGCCAATGCGTTGGTTAGCCCATGATTATACTTATAGCTACCATACCATCAATAACTTTCGACGCAGTCAGCACGCTAGTAAGCTAATTAAACATGCCTTTGTCTACTTTACCATGGCTTTGAAAGATCACGGACTAATTCAAAATGATGCAGTTTTTATCGATGGGACCAAGGTGGAAGCCGATGCCAATAAATATTCATTTACTTGGCGGCGGACGGTTGAAAAGTATCACGCTAAGTTAAGAGAAAAGACGAGTAAGCTTTATGAGGAACTAGTAGAAAAACAAGTGGTGCAAGAAATGGCACCCGAGCTGGTTACTTCTGCCGAAGGCATGGAAGTAATGGAACAAGAACTTGCGGAGAAAATCACTAAGTTAGATGAAGAGATTAAGCAAGAACCAAAAATCATCAAAGGTGGTTCAGTTAGAAAACGGCGCCGTCGTTTTCTAAAAAAACTTCGCCATCAATTAAGCAACGACCTAATTCCGCGTGCCAAAAAGTATGAACGTGCCGAAGATATCTTCCAAGGTCGTAATAGCTATTCCAAGACTGATCATGATGCGACTTTTATGTGTATGAAGGAAGATCCGATGATGAATCGGGAGTTAAAGCCCGGCTATAACCTGCAAATCGCTACACATAAGCAATTTGTCCTTGATTACGGGCTCTTTTCAAATCCAACTGACACCAGGACCTTAGTGCCATTCCTTACACAGTTTCATGCTTTAGATTTCTTTAAGCATATCGTTGCCGATGCCGGTTATGGTAGTGAGTACAATTACACAATGATTCTTGATCAGTTTGAAAAGCAGCCTGTTATTCCATACACAACTTATCAAAAGGAACAGAAACATAAATTTAAAAACGATCCAACTAAATCACAAAATTGGCAGTATAATGCCGAAGATGATTACTACATCGATCATTTAGGAGTTCGCTTTAGCTTTTATCGGTATAGTAGGCGAACCGATAAATATAGTTTCGAACGTGATTTCAAACTCTATCGAGCGGATAAGCACCAACTGTCAGAACAATTGGATGAGTTGGCAAAAACACCAAGTGGTCGGCAACGCTATATGCAGGTTAACCTAACGTGGAATTATTACAAGGCTAAAGTAAAAGCAACCCTCTCAAGTGACGAAGGCAAGGCAATTTATCGTCGACGAAAGTTCGACGTTGAGCCAGTCTTTGGTCACATGAAGAGGGATTTTGGCATACGCCGAACTCATCTACGCGGACAACGGGCTGTGGAAAATGACATTGGGCTAGCCTTGATGGCATTAAATCTAACGAAATTTGGTCAATCAATTAGTCGATTGGCGACTAATTTTATAAATAATTTAAAATCCGGACTACGATTT
>NZ_QORN01000065.1:0-699 GCF_014830205.1 Limosilactobacillus walteri | reverse complement strand
GATGCACTCGTTGAGGCGCTGGTTGACGCACTTACTGAGGCGCTGGTTGACGCGCTAGTTGAGGCACTCGTTGATGCACTGGTTGACGCGCTCGTCGATGCACTAGTTGATGCACTCGTTGATGCGCTGGTTGACGCACTCGTCGAAGCACTCGTTGAGGCACTTACTGATGCACTCGTTGAAGCGCTGGTTGACGCGCTAGTTGATGCACTGGTTGACGCGCTCGTTGATGCACTTACTGAGGCACTGGTCGAAGCGCTAGTTGAAGCACTCGTTGAAGCACTCGTTGAGGCACTTGTCGAAGCGCTGGTTGATGCGCTGGTTGACGCACTTACTGAGGCGCTGGTTGACGCGCTCGTCGATGCGCTAGTTGATGCACTTACTGATGCACTGGTCGAGGCACTAGTTGACGCGCTCGTTGAGGCACTAGTTGATGCGCTTACTGAGGCGCTGGTTGACGCGCTCGTCGAGGCGCTAGTTGAGGCACTTACTGATGCACTGGTCGAGGCGCTAGTTGAGGCACTTACTGATGCACTCGTTGATGCACTGGTCGAGGCACTAGTTGATGCGCTAGTCGATGCGCTAGTTGATGCACTTACTGATGCACTGGTCGAGGCACTAGTTGATGCACTTACTGATGCACTGGTCGAAGCGCTGGTTGACGCGCTAGTTGATGCACTCGTTGAGGCGCTGGTCGAA
>NZ_QORN01000064.1:0-808 GCF_014830205.1 Limosilactobacillus walteri | reverse complement strand
CTAGTTGAGGCGCTAGTTGATGCACTTACTGATGCACTGGTCGAGGCACTAGTTGATGCACTTACTGATGCACTGGTCGAAGCGCTGGTTGACGCGCTAGTTGAGGCACTCGTTGAGGCGCTGGTTGACGCGCTCGTCGATGCGCTGGTCGAAGCGCTAGTTGAGGCACTTACTGATGCACTGGTTGAGGCGCTCGTCGATGCACTAGTTGATGCACTCGTTGACGCACTGGTCGAGGCACTAGTTGATGCACTTACTGATGCACTTACTGATGCACTCGTTGAGGCGCTCGTCGATGCACTGGTCGATGCGCTGGTTGACGCACTCGTCGAAGCACTCGTTGAGGCGCTAGTTGAGGCACTTACTGATGCACTCGTTGAAGCACTAGTTGAGGCACTCGTTGATGCACTCGTTGATGCGCTGGTTGACGCGCTCGTCGATGCGCTGGTTGACGCACTCGTCGAAGCACTCGTTGATGCACTAGTTGACGCGCTCGTCGATGCACTAGTTGATGCACTCGTTGATGCGCTGGTTGACGCGCTCGTCGATGCGCTGGTTGACGCACTCGTCGAAGCACTCGTTGAGGCACTTACTGATGCACTCGTTGAAGCGCTGGTTGACGCGCTCGTTGATGCACTGGTTGACGCGCTCGTTGATGCACTAGTTGAAGCGCTAGTTGATGCACTGGTCGAGGCACTAGTTGAAGCGCTCGTTGAGGCACTAGTTGATGCGCTAGTCGATGCGCTAGTTGACGCGCTCGTCGATGCGCTAGTTGAGGCACTTACTGATGCACTGGTCGAGGCGCTAG
>NZ_QORN01000063.1:0-575 GCF_014830205.1 Limosilactobacillus walteri | reverse complement strand
GAGGCGCTGGTTGACGCACTTACTGAGGCGCTGGTTGACGCGCTCGTCGATGCGCTGGTCGAAGCGCTAGTTGAGGCACTTACTGATGCACTCGTTGAAGCACTGGTTGACGCGCTAGTTGAGGCACTAGTTGATGCACTCGTTGATGCGCTGGTTGACGCGCTCGTCGATGCGCTAGTTGAGGCACTTACTGATGCACTCGTTGATGCACTAGTTGACGCGCTCGTCGATGCACTAGTTGATGCACTCGTTGATGCGCTGGTTGACGCGCTCGTCGATGCGCTGGTTGACGCACTCGTCGAAGCACTCGTTGAGGCACTTACTGATGCACTCGTTGAAGCGCTGGTTGAAGCGCTAGTTGATGCACTGGTTGACGCGCTCGTTGATGCACTAGTTGAAGCGCTAGTTGATGCACTGGTCGAGGCACTAGTTGAAGCGCTCGTTGAGGCACTAGTTGATGCGCTTACTGAGGCGCTGGTTGACGCGCTCGTCGATGCGCTAGTTGAGGCACTTACTGATGCACTGGTCGAGGCGCTAGTTGAGGCACTTACTGATGCACTCGTTGATGCGCTAGT
>NZ_QORN01000062.1:0-1780 GCF_014830205.1 Limosilactobacillus walteri | reverse complement strand
AGCCAACAGGTAGACCTTTGAAAACTGAACAAAGTTTCGACGAATCAAATGTGTAGGGTCTTCAATCACGATGTGATTTGAAGCAAAACATTTGCGAAGTCAATTCGCTTAATAACAAAGATAATAAAGAGCTTTTCAAGTTCTTATATAATTTTATATGAGAGTTTGATCCTGGCTCAGGATGAACGCCGGCGGTGTGCCTAATACATGCAAGTCGTACGCACTGGCCCAGCTGATTGACGGTGCTTGCACCAGATTGACGCTGGATACCCAGTGAGTGGCGGACGGGTGAGTAACACGTGGGTAACCTGCCCCGGAGCGGGGGATAACATTTGGAAACAGATGCTAATACCGCATAACAACGAAAACCACATGGTTTTCGTTTGAAAGATGGCATATGCTATCACTCTGGGATGGACCCGCGGTGCATTAGCTAGTTGGTAAGGTAACGGCTTACCAAGGCGATGATGCATAGCCGAGTTGAGAGACTGATCGGCCACAATGGAACTGAGACACGGTCCATACTCCTACGGGAGGCAGCAGTAGGGAATCTTCCACAATGGGCGCAAGCCTGATGGAGCAACACCGCGTGAGTGAAGAAGGGTTTCGGCTCGTAAAGCTCTGTTGTTGGAGAAGAACGTACCTGAGAGTAACTGTTCAGGTAGTGACGGTATCCAACCAGAAAGTCACGGCTAACTACGTGCCAGCAGCCGCGGTAATACGTAGGTGGCAAGCGTTATCCGGATTTATTGGGCGTAAAGCGAGCGCAGGCGGTTGCTTAGGTCTGATGTGAAAGCCTTCGGCTTAACCGAAGAAGTGCATCGGAAACCGGGCGACTTGAGTGCAGAAGAGGACAGTGGAACTCCATGTGTAGCGGTGGAATGCGTAGATATATGGAAGAACACCAGTGGCGAAGGCGGCTGTCTGGTCTGCAACTGACGCTGAGGCTCGAAAGCATGGGTAGCGAACAGGATTAGATACCCTGGTAGTCCATGCCGTAAACGATGAGTGCTAGGTGTTGGAGGGTTTCCGCCCTTCAGTGCCGGAGCTAACGCATTAAGCACTCCGCCTGGGGAGTACGACCGCAAGGTTGAAACTCAAAGGAATTGACGGGGGCCCGCACAAGCGGTGGAGCATGTGGTTTAATTCGAAGCTACGCGAAGAACCTTACCAGGTCTTGACATCTTGCGCTAACCTTAGAGATAAGGCGTTCCCTTCGGGGACGCAATGACAGGTGGTGCATGGTCGTCGTCAGCTCGTGTCGTGAGATGTTGGGTTAAGTCCCGCAACGAGCGCAACCCTTGTTACTAGTTGCCAGCATTAAGTTGGGCACTCTAGTGAGACTGCCGGTGACAAACCGGAGGAAGGTGGGGACGACGTCAGATCATCATGCCCCTTATGACCTGGGCTACACACGTGCTACAATGGACGGTACAACGAGTTGCGAACTCGCGAGGGCAAGCTAATCTCTTAAAGCCGTTCTCAGTTCGGACTGCAGGCTGCAACTCGCCTGCACGAAGTCGGAATCGCTAGTAATCGCGGATCAGCATGCCGCGGTGAATACGTTCCCGGGCCTTGTACACACCGCCCGTCACACCATGGGAGTTTGTAACGCCCAAAGTCGGTGGCCTAACCATTTGGAGGGAGCCGCCTAAGGCGGGACAGATGACTGGGGTGAAGTCGTAACAAGGTAGCCGTAGGAGAACCTGCGGCTGGATCACCTCCTTTCTAAGGAATAAAACGGAACCTACACAGCGGAGAAACTTTGTTTAGTTTTGAG
>NZ_QORN01000061.1:0-13514 GCF_014830205.1 Limosilactobacillus walteri | reverse complement strand
AAGCATTTTTGATAAAATTATCCATGAAAGATGGTCCTTTCTTAAACGAACAGACGGGGTCCAGCCATCTTTCGTTTTTTTATTTTAAATTTTAAAACAAAATAAGCACCGATGATAGTTCATCAGTACTTAATATTGTAGAGCCTTAAAAGGAGACTTTAGAAAAAATGATTGAAATGAGTAATTATATGCGAAAAGTCTTAAAAGAGGTTCCAACACTAAAGGTATTTGATTTTTCACAGTATGTCTCAAAAATTCCCGGAATTATCAAATTCACGATTGGGGAGCCTGACTTTGATACACCAGAAAATGTAAAAGCAGCAGCAATTAAAAGCATTGAGCATAATCGGACCCATTATGCGCCACAACGCGGAGCTGCGGGACTTTTACAAGCAATTTCCACAACGTTAGCAAAGAAATACGACTTGCATTATGATCCGGCAACTGAAATCCTAGTCACCAATGGTGTTACGGAGGGAATTTCATCAGCAATTACAGCAGTAACTAACCCTGGAGACGTTATCCTTGTCCCTACACCGACTTTTTCTATCTATACCCCTGATGTGATGATTGCAGGTGGAACGCCAATTGAGGTTGATACCTCTAAGACAGGATTCAAATTAACTCCTGCCCTTCTCCAAGAATATCTGGATAAATACGGTGAACGGGTAAAGGCTGTTATTTTTGTTAACCCTTCTAATCCGACCGGGGTTGCTTATAGTCAGGCAGAAATGAATGATTTAGCTGCTTTGATTAAGGGCAAGCCGATCTTTGCAATTTGTGATGAAATTTACAGTGAATTAAATTATGATGGCGAATATTCAAGTATGGCAAAAGTGATTCCAGATCAGACAATTCTTGCTAATGGCTTATCAAAATCCTATGCAATGACTGGTTGGCGGATTGGTTACTTATGTGCACCGGCAAAAGTAACTGACCTCTTATTTAAAGTGCATGCTTTTGCTGTCACTGATATTGCGACCTTTGTACAGGATGCGGCAGAAGTGGCGTTGCGCGATGGTGATAAAGCCACTAAAGAGATGGATGCCCAATACGTTAAACGCCGTGACTATATGTATCAACGGCTTACAGCGATGGGCTTTAAGTGTACACAACCAATGGGGGCCTTTTATATCTTTGCTAAGATTCCGCCATTCCTCGATCAAGATGATAGTAAGTTGATTTACCAATTAGCAAATGAGGCCAAGGTTGCAGTTACTGCTGGTTCAAACTTTGGTAAGGGTGGCGAAGGATATCTTCGTTTTAGCTATGCGACAAGTCTTGACCAGATTAAGGAGGGGATGGATCGTCTCGCCCGATTCTGCACGGAAGCCCAAAATAAATAAAGTAAATAAAGTGATAAGCATCGAAGGGGGAAATAACCTTCTCGACAGGGCGGTTGGCTAAGCTAAAACGATGTTAGCGCGTCACGGGCTCGTACTTAACCTTACGCCTTTTAAAAACAGAAAAGAGACAGTGGTGTCCAAAAACATCACTGTCTCTTTAAAAATATAAGTGAATTGCTTCAAAAAAGTTATTCGCTCAGTTTTTTGGCGTCAGCATCAATCTTTGCAAAACCAGAACCATCCGGCTTCTTGCTGCCACGCTTTTCCATGGCTTTACGAGCCATTTCCTTACGTTCTTGCTTACTTAGTGCCATAAATAACTTCGCCTCTTTTTCTGAAACGCTTCAATCAATAACAGTTATTAACAAAGAAAAATAACTGTTATCATCATTATAGTTCAGTCTATCAAAAATGCAATAATCACAATTGTGTCTTATAAAATTCATAGCAACAGGTTGACTTTTGGATTAAATATCGTTAGTATAATTAAAAGTAAATTAAAATATCGTTAGAAAAGATGAGTAGTTGTTTTACGACCAATACAGAGAGTCATGGTAGCTGAGAGATGGCAGGAAACGAAATAATGAAGATGGTCTTTAGTTAATTGAGAGGATGAGCTTAGTTTAAAAGTAAATTCTCTACGGGGTAGCAGCCGTTATCCATGCTTCTAATTTCAAGGTGAGATTAGAGTTGAGGGTACTTTTTGTACTAAAGACAGGGTGGTAACGCGTTATTAACGTCCCTAAGAGCACGGTGCAGTGTTCTTAGGGACGTTTTTCTTTTCTAGCATAAGGAGGATTAAATAGAATGAAACGAAAGAAAAGGACAGGGTTAATTATTTCAATTATTTTAGCGATTATTGTAGTGGTTGGAATTGGTGGAATCGTCCACCAACGTTTTAGTAAAGCTTCAACCACGACTGTTCGTTTAGGATTAGTGGGGACAGATTCAGAGCCGGTCTGGGATAATGTTCGAAAAAGGTTAAAAAAACAGGGAATTAATATTGAGTATGTCATTTTCAATGATTACGTTCAACCAGACGTTGCCTTAAAGGAAGGTAAAATCGATATGCACTCATGTTTGACGCGTTATTACTTTGAATCATATAACAAGGAACAGAACGCGCATTTAACCTCAATTGGCAATACGGTTATTTCGCCATTAGGAGTTTATTCCCAAAAGTATCAGAAAATTCAAGATCTTCCTGAGGGGGCAACCATTGCAATTCCTAATGAACCAACAACGCTTGGGCGAGGGTTGAATGTCTTGCAGTCAGCTGGCTTGATTAAAGTGAAAAAAGGAAGCGGTATTAAGCCGTCTTTAAAAGATATTGTAAGTAACCCGAAGAATTTACAATTTAAGGAGGTTGATCCTGCAACAGCTGCCCGCGCATTAAATTCAGTTGACGCCTCAATTATAAATGGTAATTATGCAGTAGCAGCCAAGCTCAATCCGAAGAAGGATTCGATTTACCTCGAACCAATTAATCAAGCTGCCAAACCTTATGTTAATATTATTGCGGTTCAAGCAAAGAATAAGGATAATAAGGTATATAAAAAGATTGTTGCTGCCTACCAGACGGAGCAAACTGAGAAAGTTATTAACAAGACTTATAAAGGTGCACAAGAAGCAGCTTGGCCAATCTATGGTCGCAATTAAGAAAGGATGTAATTAATATGAGTTTAGATACAGCGATATTTGCAGAACGAATAGATATACTAAGACAGAATGAAAAAATATAGTCGAAGCGAATAAAGAAACTAAATTGCTATCTAGACAATTAAAACATCATAGATAAGCTAATTTAAATTGATATTTTGGATTATAATTAAGTAATAATTTAGAGAAATTTTGTGAATTGAATGACTTTCCCATGGGAAAATCATGGGAAAAATATTCTAGATTTCTCGATATTTCTCATTAAATCTCGGTATTTAGTCCAAAAACATAACGTCTATAAACGCTGACAAATCAAGGAAAGGATTGATATATATGAGTTTAGATACAGCAATTTTTGCCGGTGGATGTTTCTGGTGCATGGTCAGACCTTTTGACACTTACCCTGGTATTGAGAAAGTTGAATCAGGGTATACCGGTGGTCATGTCGCTAATCCAACCTATGAGCAAGTTTGTTCAGGAACAACGGGGCATACTGAAGCGGTAAAGATCACCTTTGACCCCAGTAAAGTATCTTATAAAGACCTTGTGGAAATCTACTGGCACCAAACAGATCCAACTGATGCGAGCGGTCAGTTCCAAGACCGTGGTGATAATTATCGACCAGTAATTTTTGTTAAGGATGATAATCAGCGCCAAATTGCGGAAGCATCTAAAAAAGCGCTCCAAGAAAGTGGTCAATTTGGGGATGATAAAATCGTAACAGCAATTGAAGATGCTCAACCGTTCTATCTCGCGGAAGATTATCATCAGGATTTTTATAAGAAAAATCCGCAACGTTTTGCCTTAGAAGAAGCTGGTGGACGCCAACAATTTATTGAAAGGCATTGGAGTAGATAATAATTTTTTATTTAAATAAAAAATTATTATTGAAAAAGGAAAACATTTATTATACAATGTAATCGTAAATAAGAAACACGAAAGCATTTCAAGTAGATTGTACAGAGAGCTAACGGATGGTGTGAGTTAGTGATCGAAACTCCGATGCTATGAATGTGGGCGGGTAATTCCGCACGGTGGTAACCGTTATCTACTAAGAGAGTGGTAAATTATAATTTGCCAAACTTGGGTGGTACCGCGGAACAAGAGCCATTTCGTCCCAAAATTTTAAGGACGAAATGGCTCTTTTATGTAGGAGGTATTTTATGTTAGACATTAAGAAGATTCGTAAGGACCCAGGTTTCTTTAAGGAAAAATTAGCTACACGGGGAGTAAAAACTGAAGAAATTGATGAAGTGCTTAGTTTAGATGCGATTAGACGTGAATTATTACAACAAACTGAAACGTTAAAAGCAAAGCGAAACGAAGCATCAGATCTAATTGGAAATGCTAAAAAAGAAAATAAAGATGCAACTGAAGCTATTGCAAAAGTTCGGGAAATTAATAATGAAATTAAAGAGTTAGATGAAAAATTAACTCAAAATGAAACCGAATTTCATGATAAAATGTCTCGCCTACCAAACATTCCACATGAAGGAGTTCCTGTAAGTTTAACAGAAGATGGGGCAACTGAGTTACGAAAAGTTGGTAAGATTCGTAAATTTGATTTTGAACCAAAGCACCATTGGGAAATTGGCGAAGACCTTGGCATTTTAGACTTTGACCGTGCCGCAAAAGTTTCTGGAGCTCGGTTTGTATATTACTTAGGCATGGGGGCACAATTAGAACGAGCAGTCTATAACTTTATGTTAGATGAACACATGAAAGATGGCTATACGGAGGTTTTACCACCGTATATTGTTAAGGCTTCAGCAATGTATGGTACGGGACAATATCCAAAATTCCGTGAAAGTGTCTATCGGGTAAACGGGGAAGATATGACCTTAATCCCAACTGCCGAAGTTCCGTTGACAAACTACTACTCGGGGGAGGTTATCCCTGCAAAAGAGTTACCTGTATATGTAACAGCACTGACCCCATGCTATCGTTCTGAAGCGGGAGCAGCTGGGCGTGATACTCGTGGTTTGATTCGAATGCATCAATTTAACAAGGTTGAGATGGTTAAATATACTCGTCCAGAAGATTCGTGGGACGAACTTGAGAAAATGACTGCTAATGGTGAGAATATCTTAAAGAAACTTGATATCCCTTACCACGTAATTACATTAACTACTGGGGATATGAGTTTTACTGCATCAATGACTCATGATATTGAATTGTGGATGCCAGCTCAGGACAAATATCGTGAAGTATCGAGTTGTTCAAACTGTCTTGATTTTCAAGCACGGCGAATGCATACACAGTTCAGAGATGAAAATGGTAAATTGCAATATGTTCATACATTGAATGGGTCGGGGCTTGCAGTTGGACGGACAGTTGCGGCTATTCTTGAAAACTATCAAAATGAAGATGGATCGGTCACTATTCCAGACGTATTAGTACCATATATGCATGGAATAACTAAGATTACCAAGGATAATGCAGTTCCGTTTCGTAACAAATAATTAGAAATTTTTGAAACAATCTACGTAAAAAGTCTAGTCTATATGACTAGGCTTTTTTTGATAAAAAAATATTATCGTGACATTTTTTTATCAAACTGTTATAGTTGTATTTGTATTTTAGAAAACAGAAATTTTGGAGGGATAAAGATGTATGATGATCACCAAAAGGTAGTACTAATTGGTGACGGTGCAGTTGGTTCTGCATATGCATATGCAGCGATTAATCAAGGAATGACAGGAGAATTAGCAATAATTAACCACACTAAAGAAAAAGCAATAGGGGATGTAATGGATTTAGAAGATGCTACACCCTACCTCAGTTCTCTTAAGATTTACGCTGCTGATTATGAGACATGTTATAACGCTGATATTGTGGTTATATGTGCTGGAGCTCCGCAGAAACCTGGAGAAACTAGACTACAATTAGTAACAAAAAATCTTAAAATAATAAAAGAAATTACAAAGAAAGTTGTATCGAGCGGTTTTGATGGGATCTTTATAGTTGCAGCTAATCCAGTTGATATTATGTCTTATGCAGTATTAAAATAATCTGGATTTGCTAGTGAACAAGTAATCGGTACAGGAACATCGCTAGATACCGCAAGATTAAAAATAGCATTAGCTAAAATGTTTAACGTTAATGCGCAGAGTATTAATATAAATGTTTTGGCAGAACACGGCGATTCAGAATTTGCTGCGTTTTCATCTGCCGATATTGGCGGGATTCCTCTATTAAATCTTATTTTCCAAGAGGGATACACATTAAAGGACTTAGCTAATGTTGAAAAGTCTGTTCGTAATAAGGCATATCAAATTATAGATTATAAAGGGGCAACTTTTTATGGAGTTGCAACTGCAATAATGCGCATTGCTACGGCTATTTTACGTGATGAGGGTAGCGTTATTACGGTTGGTTGTTATTTAGATGGTCAATATGGTTATGATGATGTTTATATTGGTACTCCGGCCGTTGTTGGGGCCGGTGGCATACAAGAAGTAATCGAATTACCATTAAACATTGTTGAGAAACAGGCAATGGCAAGTTCGGTTGAAACCTTAAAAAAGACAACAAGAGATTCGATGATAAAAGCAGGGATGATTAATTATCTATTATAAAAAGATTCCGTCAAATATGGCGGAATCTTTTTAGTGAGAATTTTTTACTTTATTTAAATATCGGTAAATTGTTGGGACAGAACTATCAAGGTATTCTGCAATTACTCTAATAGAATCTTTGAGTAAGAAGTATCCTTCCTCATATAACTCATTAATAAGTTCTATTTTTTGTTCTTGTTGGAAGTAGTTTGCAGTAATGTTTAGTTCCTGTTCTTTCTTTTTTACTGCATTTTTTGCAAGTGAGGTAACGGAGTTATTAAAGTTTTCAGAAATAGTTTTTTGTTGACTAGCTGGTTCTACATCTGTTTTACTTTCATAATCTCCGATTGGAGTAGTGTTAACTTCAAACATTTTTCTAAATGTATCAATTTGTTCATTTAGCTTTTCTAAAGGTTCTTGATTAATGTTAATGCAAAGCATTCCCACAACTTTTTTCTGTTTTCTTATAAAAAAAGTGGATGCTCTAATATGTGGATGTAACTTGGATTTGCCAG
The DNA here is from genome assembly GCF_014830205.1 of Limosilactobacillus walteri. Taxonomy (NCBI): domain Bacteria; kingdom Bacillati; phylum Bacillota; class Bacilli; order Lactobacillales; family Lactobacillaceae; genus Limosilactobacillus; species Limosilactobacillus walteri. The sequence continues at coordinate 6,437 of NZ_QORN01000061.1, read as the reverse complement.
AGTAATTTGCGATGTAGTTTGTTTTATCATCTATGCCGTCTTTCATTATCTTTAGAACAAAATTTGAAGCAGGGTCCCCAATCTTTCTATTGGTAATAGTGGGATTTTTGATATAAACAACAGCATGATCTAAGTCAGTAACATCATTGAGAACCACTTCACTGGTTGGTCCCAGAATATCAGCAATAAAATTTGCTAGAGGAATATATTTCTTTATGTAGTCTTTTATTTTTTCGTTTGGCATATTTAAATCCCCTTTGGAAAAATGTTTTTATAATACCCCCCTCCCAAAAATCTGGGGGGGGGGGCACAGCCCGTTCTGTTCGTAAAAATATTTTAATACTTAAAATTTGATTATTATAATGTTACTCACATTCTATCCTTTTTTGAGAATTAAATCAATTTTCAAAATAAAAAATTATCATTTGAATAATTAACAATAGACACTATATTTATGAGATTGGGTAAATGTTAACAAAATAATTTTAATCTTATTTTAGAAATAACATGAATATAAAACCCAGTAGTAGCAAAAGATGCAGCTGTTGTAACGGCAAAAATAAGTTTGTTTCATAATAATAAATTATTATTATAGCGTTTACAAGTTTGAAGCAACACGATATACTATTATTGTAATAATAATTTATTATCAATCCGGATTAAGACGTCACCGATAATCAATTATTAATAAAAAATAAAGAAGGTTAAGCATATGTTATCTATTCTTATAGGTGTTGTAATGCTCTTCTTGGTTATTGCTGCGATGAGTTTATTTACATTTAAAGCTCCTCACGGTAAGCAATCAGTAAGTGCATTGTCAGGAGCCGCATGTGCCACGTTCTTACCACAAGCGTTTCTAAGTTACGCGATTGGTGAGGTCTTCCATGTTCAATTTGCTGAACAAGTTGGTAATGTCATGGGATCAATGGGTGGCTTAGCTGCTGGTGCATTAGTGCCATTAGCATTCGGTATTAGTCCTGTGTTTTCTATGATTATCGGAATCTCTTTAATCAAGTTTAAGTTACTTCCTGCATTTATTGCTGCATATTTAATTTCTTTCCTTGTTAAAGAGATTGAAAAACGTGTTACTGGTGGTCTGGATTTAATTGTCGTTATCTTAATTGCACCATTATTAGCAAATGGAATTGCTATGTTAATTCAACCAGGTGTTATGGCTATTTTGCAAGTAATAGGTGGCTCAATTAAGCAAGCAGAGACAGCAAATCCTTGGGTAATGGGTGCAATCCTTGGTGGAATTATTCCGTTAGTTGGTATGACACCACTGTCCTCAATGGTCCTAACGAGTCTAATCAATCTTCTTGGTGTTCCAATGGCAATTGGGGCCCTAGGATGTACAGGAAACTCGTTCTTAAACTTTTCATTCTTCCGATTAATGAAGTTTGGAGATAAGGCAACAACGATTGCTGTAACTATTGAACCATTAACGCAATTAGATATTATTTCTGCCAATCCAATTCCGATTTTTGTTACGAATTTATTTGCTGGTGCAGTAAACGGAATTATTGTCACAGCGTTTGGATTAGTAGTTCGCGTTACAGGGATGGCAACTCCATGGGCTGGACTTATTGTTGTATTCGGGATGAACCCATGGCTCAAGACACTAGAAGCAGTAATTTTAATTTTAATTAACAGTACGCTATGGGCCTACATTGGTCACTGGGTATTTAAGAACTTCAAGATCCATACCGTTTCTGAAATTCGAAAAGGCGACATTGTTAAAGAAAGATAGTAATTCTTGTTTCCAAATTTGACAAGAAAAGGGGAATCTACAATGAGTGGAAATTATAGAAGTGTTTTTGATATTATCGGACCTATTATGATTGGCCCTTCTAGTTCACATACTGCTGGAGCTGTTGCAATTGGTCAAGCAGCAAATAAACTTTTTGGTGGCGTACCCAAAAAAGTTACTGTTCATTATTACGGTTCATTTGCGCAAACACACCGCGGGCATGGCACTGATTATGCAATAGCAGCTGGGGTAATGGGCTTTGCTACAGATGATCCACGTGTACCGACTGCTCCTGAAATTGCGCGTGATAATGGCATTGATATTCGCTTTGTGGAAGAATCAGGCGAAAGTCCAATTAACCACCCTAATACAGCAGTTTTAGAGATGTCTGCTCCAGGGAAGAAAGTCCGAATTTCAGGATGTTCTATCGGTGGTGGTGCAATCGAAATTCGGGACTTTGTATTAGACGGGGTTGAAGTGCAGCCATCTGGTCCGCTTCCAATCATTATCTATGTGGATAAAGAAAAGAAGCATGAAAATGCTCTTCCGGTTACTGCTGAACTTGAAAAAGTTGCGCCGTTCAATCGTAAGCAAGTATTGCAAGGGGAAAATTGTGATATTTATGAATACGATATAAAAAACTATATGCGTGATGAAGTGATTAAAGATCTGCAAAATAAATTTGAAAATATTATTTGTTTATAGGTTAAAGAGGAGTGTTCATTATGTATGATAGTATAAAAGAAATCGTTGATGATTCTATGAAATCTGGCAAGCCTATTTCTGAATTGATAATTGAACAAGAGTGTAAAAGTTCTGGTAACCCACGGCAAGAAGTATGGGATAAAATGAAGCGGAATTTAGAAACGATGCGTGCTGCCGTAAAGAAAGGTTCAGAAGGTCAAGGTGTATTCTCGAAAACGGGGCTAACTGGTGGGGAAGCCGTAAAGATTAAAGATTATCGGCAAAATAAACGTTCCCTTTCTGGAGATGCAATGATGGAGGCTGTTCAGGATGCGATTTCAACAAATGAAGTAAATGCTTCAATGGGGATTGTTTGCGCTACCCCTACTGCCGGTTCAGCTGGAACGCTACCAGGGATTATCTTTATGCTTGAAAAACGATTGGAATTAGGTGAAGAACAGATGGTTCGTTTCTTGTTCACAGCTGGTGGATTAGGGATGGTTATCGCTAATCATGCTGGAATTGCCGGGGCAACTGGTGGCTGCCAAGCAGAAGTTGGTAGTGCATCAGCAATGGGTGCTGCTGCAGCTGTTGAGGTAGCCGGTGGTAATGCTGAGCAAAGTTCACAAGCGCTTGCAATGGCAATTGCTAATTTGTTAGGATTGGTTTGTGATCCGATTGCAGGACTAGTAGAAGTTCCGTGTGTTAAGCGAAACGCGATTGGTGCAGGCAATGCCTTGATTTCAGCTGATATGGCATTAGCAGGCTGTGTAAGTAAAATTCCAGCAGATGAGTGTATTGAAGCATTAGATAAAGTCGGTCATGGATTGCCTGAATCGCTTCGTGAAACAGGAATTGGTGGTCTTGCCGGCACACCGACTGGTCAAGCAATTCGTGCAAAAATTTTTGGAGATAAAGCTTAAAAAGATGAGAGACAAACAATTAATTAAAGACGACATCGTACAGCAATTATCGACAGTCATTGACCCCGAATTGCACATTGATATTGTTAATCTTGGCTTGGTCTATACAATCGACTTAGATAATGATGGAATCTGTTTAATTGAGATGACGTTAACAACGATGGGCTGTCCGTTGACTAATGTCTTAGCTGACATGGTGGTTAAGGCAGTTAAAAAAGTTCCTGAAGTTGAAAACGTTGATGTTGAATTTGTCTGGGAACCAGCATGGACAATTGATCGAATGAGCCGATTTGCAAAACTAACCTTGGGTGTTCATTGATGTTATTTTAGGTAAAGGGAAATTAAAAGAAAAGCTTTTCAGAATTATTATTTAGTTCTGAAAAGCTTTTTTACGTGATTAGTTGGAATATTAGCGTAAAAATCTAAAGTTTTTGAAAAAAATTTAAAAATAGTGGAAAAAGGACAGTAAAATTATTTATTATTATAGGTAGTTATTTAGACAAGGAGCATGCTTATGGCGAGTGTAGAAACTAACAGTGATTCACTTGATGTTACTCAAGTCATCAACCAACAGATTATAACGAAGATAAAGTATTTACGGCGCTTTAACGATGCAATTTCCAATCACCGCGATCGTGAAATTTATCAATTATTGGATAATCAACGTTATGCAAAAGAGATTGAGCATCGTGAGCAGCAACCAAATGACAAGGGTGTCATGAATTTAGTCGATGATTTAGCAGATCAGCTAAGTAATTATCTTAGTGAAAACTTAATCAAGTATCTTGGAAAGACTTATCCATTTTTCTACTATGAAGAATATCAGACAGGTCATTATCGGATATACTTTGGTAATTGGTGGGACCGTCGTCAGTTTGGGGAATTAGATGTTTTAAATGTTCGCTTCTCTTTTGATGAGACTGAATATGAGAAATTACGGACTGCATTTGAACTTTCCCGTGACAATAAACGATACAATAGTGAACGAATCAACAAAATTTCCAGTGAAAATGACCGGCTCCAAGACTTAATTGATCATCAGCGTGAACGTGAGGAACAAAAAGAGGCTCTTCAAGAGGAATTAAAGGATATTAGTTCACGGTCTGGTATTTGGGAATCAAGCCGCAATAAAGAGAGTCGGCAAGAACTCGTTGAAAAATTACAAAAACTAGAAGATCAAGAAGAAGAATCCCGCAATGCTGCTCAGACAATCAAAGATAATGAACGGGTCGTGTTGTCCTTATCAAAAGAAAATACTATTTTGAGTTATGAACAAAAGAGTATTATTGATACATTTGGTAGTTTTGAAGACTTTGAATTGGCAAACCGCAACTTATATGCCAATTACTTGGCCAGTTTAAATGGCGAAGACGGAAAGCAGGTGGACAACGATGAGCAATAATCGAATTGTAACGTCGCCTAGCGAACGTGTTCAAGCGTTGTCTGACTCCTTTAAAGATGTCCTTAATCTTGGTCAGCGTTACGTGGAATTACTAGACCAGTTAGCGCAAACTAAAGATGCTAAGAACTTATTGTCTGCAACAACTAAATTAGCAAAGATGGACTTAGCTAATGCTTTTGTTGATTTTCCGCCACATTATAAAGCTGCCGATTATTATTTGATTTTTATGGATCGTTTATTAAAGATGCATGGTGATACGACTGTTAATGTTACCGAGAGTGAACCAGACCATGAATTTGAAGCAACCGTTGCATCAATCGGTGATGAAGCAATTTTTAAATTTGTAATTGATAGTCGTGGTGAAGCAGCTTTTACTGAGCAGAGCCAACATGAGCCGCTATTTTATCTTAGTTTAGAAGATAAATTAATGCAGTTTAATAACCGAGCGCTTGTTAACTACTTTATTGTGTATGCATTAAAACAACATACTGACCTTGAACTAAGAGAAGCGGTTAAGCCAATGATTGCTTTTGCCAAATACTTACAAAAGGACTTAGATTTTACAATTGACTTAGGGATCCTTGCAACAGAAAATGACCGTCGCTTTATGTTAGATAAGCCAGAGTTGCCGTTAACGGTGATTGATCGGTTGTTTGTTGCGACTGCCGATCAAGACTACATGCTAATGAATTTACCACGTAATAATGGTGCTGAACTCTTACTTGATCGTGGAATTAAACTTGATATTGCTTTTGATCCTGATGACTATAGTCAGGAGTGGGCCTTTTTAGTGAAGGATCCTGACGCTCAAGTTTCATTCTTTGATGTCCTGCTTCATTATGAATTAGTGCGTAAGTGGTATTTAGATGATCGAGCCTCACTTGCTGTTAGAAGTAATCATATGGAGATTGCAGATGATGATACTCAGCAGTTTGCGGACGTTGAGGCAGCTGCACCTGCGTTAGATCAAGATGAATCTACCGAATCAGATACTGCAGATGAGGATTCAACAGCAAAAGAGAAGTAATGAGATTTTAAGAGTGTAAAGCTACATAATAGTAGATGACAAGGAGCAGGAAGACAGAGTAGCAGTTAGAGTGTCTTCCCTGCTCCTTATTTAGGAGGTAAATAATGCTTGATATTACAAAAATGCTCCATCAAATTATTGATTTAGAATTGCAAATTGATCAAGAAAAAGAACTAATGATTGGTCCTGAAACGCGGAAACAGACAATCTTTGTTGATCTTGACCTAGCATTATCAGATATGGCAGAAGCAGCAGGGTGGTATAAGGTTGTTGTGCCAGAACAAATAGATAAAGAGAAACTATTGGCGACTTATGTTCGCTCACTAGCATTAATCTTATTATTTAGTGCTAAAATGCAATGGACACACTTAGTTGTTCTTGATGAGGAGAACTGGCAGCGAATTACAACCGCTAAAAAATCAACAAAACTAACAGATCTAAATAAATCATACCTAGCAATAAAACATTTTCTAAGTAATGCTTATTTTAACCATCAACAAGAAAGCTATCGACATGCATGGCATTTATTATTAAAAGTAGGAATCGTTGATTGGCAATTGCCACCAGCACAAATCGCAACTGCTTATCAGCAAATGATTGCAGAGTACGGCAAATAAAAAAGACGTCAAGGAAGGCTATAATGCCCTCTGA
>NZ_QORN01000060.1:0-2346 GCF_014830205.1 Limosilactobacillus walteri | reverse complement strand
TTGACGGGACATAGTGCCAACTTGAAAGTCTTTTATTGTGAAAAACTTTAAAAAAGCATTATTTTTTACTATAGGTTTAGATAATGTGATAATATAATAATACCAAAAGTTTTTCTTAGACTTAATTATGAATTAGGGGAGATGATTGTATGTCAATGGATAACTTTGCTAAACACATTATTTCTGTTGTTCATAATAAAGATCAAGAAATTACGAATTTACAGTTACAAAAAATAATGTATTTTTCATTGAAATTTGCTCTCAAGAATAATCTGTTTACTCAACAACAACTACAGGATATATATGATGAGCCATTTCTAGTTTGGAGATATGGGCCGGTGGTAAAAAATATTTATGAGAAATATAAAATATATGGATCAGATCCTATTACCGAAAACGATACTCAATCCCCAGAGTTAAATGTTTTAAATAGCGAAATCATTAAATTAAGTAATGAAGATGTTTTTGATTTGGTTGATAAATCTCATTCAGAACATTATTGGAAAGCTAATGAAAATAAAATTGTTGGTTGGCGAAGTAATGTTGCATATAGCTTAGGAGATATAATAAATGGCTAGTGCTAGAAAAAAGTCACTAAGTTATTTAGAAAAAGACCATTTAACAACAAGAACAAATTTTGTGACTAACTATGAAACTATTATTAGGGATATTAGTAATGGTAAAAAAATAGAAAAAGATAGGTATAACGATTTGTTTGATACTTCTCAAACTTTAGATTCTTCTTTTATTCCTTATTCAGAAATAACTAGAATTATTTATAGTTTAGATAGTATGGATGGGTTAGATTTATTTTATCCAGAAATCGAAAAAAGGCTTTTACGTTATTTAAGTGATCATAAAGATATGAATGGTACTTTTATGGTAAAGGTTTTGGAGCATACTAAATTAGCCAGTAAGCAATTTGATAATTTGTATGCTAGGTCAGAAAATGAAATACAAAATTTAGCAACAAATACTCAGAATTTAATTGAACAACAAAATTCCATAAATAGTAGTTATGATCAAATAAAGGAAGAAAATCAACATCTTTCGTCTAATTTGATTACAATTTTAGGTATTTTTACAGCAATCACTTTCGCTATTTTTGGTGGACTACAAATTTTAGGCAATATTTTTGGTAAAGCTATTTCTAGTAAAGGGGCTAGTCATTTTATTATTGGTAACTCAATTGTTTTGGGTGGATTTTTTATTCTTTCTATTTATCTAATAATGTTAATTCTATTTGAAGGAATTGGAAAGTTGACTAAACAGAGTTTAGATTTATCAATGAAAACGATGCTTATAATTATAGGTATAACGGGGCTAATAATAGTAATTGGCTTTATTTATTCAATCTCTTAGAAGAATTTAGCTGATTGATGTTTTGCTTAAAGAAATGAATAAATTTTTATGGTAGAATAACTATACAAGCTGTATAGTTATTTCATTGAAGGAGGTTAATTATTATGGCAACTTCTAGTTTTACAACTAAATTCCAATTTACTAAGGAGAATGCTTCAAACCTCTTGAATGCAATTAACAGTTCAAAACATGTTAACATTCCAATGCACCACAATGTTAATTACTGGACTAAAGAGGATGTTAAGAAAAATAAAAATAATTTGAAGCAGATTTTTAAGTAGTAATGAATAGTCAAAGTTCTTTTAAAATTGTATCTTTAAAAAGTCTTTTGGATGATCCAGACTTGAAAGAAGAAGCAATTAAAAATACTTTATCTCATTTTTCGTGTTTAGATAATGATGTAAATGATTTTTTAAGAAATAAAGCTATCTTATTTGAAAAAATGGGAATGGCTCGTACCTATCTAATTTTAGATAGTAGAAACTTGATTGCGTATTTCTCAATTGCTATTAAGCCACTTACTATTGATAGTGAAAGCTGGAATCAAATGTCGAAAAATTTAAGACATAAATTTTCGCCTTTGGGATATCGTGATCATTATAATGAATATAATATTCCTGCTATTTTAATCGGACAATTAGGAAAAGATCAATATTTAGGAAAGAGTATAGCAGGTAAAGAATTAGCTAGTATCGCACTTAATCAAGTTAAGGCTGTTTGGGAACTAAGTGGTGGTTCGGTTGTTTATTTGGAAGCTAAGGACATACCATTCTTGTTAAAATTTTATACTGATATAGGTTTTACTAGAGTTTCCTTAAATCATAATACACAAATATATAAATCTTCTAATGGATTACAATTATATGTAATGAAATTAGACAAGATATAATAAAAAAGGGGATATCTGTCAACTGGTATGGTTGACTAAAAATACTTCCTACAAAAATGTAGGGGGTATTTTTTTAGGCTCTTCGTCAAGAAGTA
>NZ_QORN01000006.1:0-92495 GCF_014830205.1 Limosilactobacillus walteri | reverse complement strand
ACTCAGAGGGCATTATAGCCCAAAAACAGATACCACATAATTTTAATGTGTGCAGTACCTATTTTTGCTGTTAATTTTCTTTCAAATATAATGATGGGGTTAAAGATTCGAATCGTCTAGTTGACATTATAAAGTATGAAACGCCCTATAATAACGGTATTTTACTTGTTGTTATAGGGCGCTTTATACTAATTTTTATTAGTAGCTTAACACGAATTTCATACAAGTCTAAGTAAGGTAAATATTTTTAAGAGCTTATATCCCTAAGATGACTGATATAACAACGATTTAAGGCTGATTTTTGTGTGAAAAAGTGTGAATCTAAGTTGCAAAGTTGTAATTAATTTTAAATTATAGTACAATAATTGTACCGAATAGGTCAGTGTGTTGGCACTGTTTAACTGGGATATTTTGAAGTAGCTTTAGCTACTTAGGTTACTAGAACCTGAACTAATCTAGTTATGAAAGAGGTAAGTGATTGTTAGACCTCACGCGTGACCCAGCACGGAAATGAAACCAATATATAAAAAGGAGGGCTGGCTAGCAGCTCGCTTTTTTATTTTAGGACAGATTTTTATGAAAAATAAACAGTATCGAAAACCCAGATCGGGTGAAATTATCCGATTGTCTAGGTATTTTAAGGATATAAATAATGTTGCTAACTATCTACAAAAAGAGTTTATCAATAATACAATTTTTGTGAAAACTAAAACCGAACAATTAGGGTTAAATATAAATAAGAGTAATTATATGCATCTCTGTGGTATTTTGTATCAACGTGGTGCTAAAGATTTTTTTGAGGATGCACTTAGTAATAAACTAGATTTAGCGAGTATCCTGATTAAGAAAGACGGTAGTACGTTTAGTAAGTTATCAATGCTTGGGTTAATAACAAAACTCTTTGATGAGAAACTGGAACTTACTCATAGTGGTAAGTATTTGTATTTACAGTTCGATCATTCGATTAGGACTTCTTCGCAAAGATTTGCAATTGCCTTACGAGATAGAGGAACAATTAGCTATCCTATTTCATTTCTCAATTTGAGATATGAGCAGAGATTTCCTCGTGGTCAAAAGATTGAAAACATTTATGCAGTCAATAAACAAACCCATAGGATTAAAAATCTAAAAAATACCAATAATAAGAAAAATTGATCGGTAATTGTTAGCCATTAAACTAATTACATCTACACTTAACTATTGCTTCTAACCATGTTTTAAGAGTGAAGCTAAGTCCAATAGCAATTGGTCAAGGCTAAAATAAGCCAGGATTTAGTGTGTTTGAAGGGTTAAGAATTAAGTTTATTAAAAGTCATTATAAACTGAAAAATAGGTACTACGTATTTTGGATTTATGTAGTACCTGCTTTATTTAGTGGAATTATTATTCTTTGTTAAGGTTTATTAATCCTAAAACATTTTTTGAAACTTGTTCAGCCTGTTTTTCATCTATTGTGTTTAATTCTTGCCAAAGTTTCTTTTGATAAAATACCATTTCAGCTTCATTAGTTGAGTATGAATAATATTACTTTTTAATATGGTTGCGGAAAGCCAATATAACGGTATTTAATGGAACGAATTCAATCTAAAAATAAGTGAAAGTAATATTGTTCCCTACCAAAATCCTACCAAAAATTGTTAAGGATATTATGAAAAAGGTACTGCGTAAATTCAAACTACGCAGTACCTTTTTTGTAACTGATTTTAATCACATTAAGTGAAAAATCATTTGTTCTTTAATATTTTATTTACTTGGGATAACAATCACTTGTTGGAACCAATAATCTTTTGAGCTTAATTCATGTTGTACTTGAGGATAACGAGCGAGAATCATTCGTAAATTCTTTAATCCTAGTCCATGAGTACTCTCTAAATTATTATGGTTATTTGAAAGTTGCTGTAAATTAAGGGATTTAGTTTTTGTAGAGTTACCAACAATGATCCACTGATTATTATCTTTAGTGAATAAGGAAATACTTACTTGACGATCCTTAGATTGTTTAGCAGCTTTAATAGCATTGTCTAAGAGATTTGATAAAATTCGAATTAAATCAAGTGGTTCAATTACATTAGAAAACTTAATTGGTTCGTCAATTTCTATTGTGAGTTTAAGATTATCTTTTAAAGCGGTCATTGCTTTATTGTAAATTAAACTTTTAAGATCTAAGTTCTGGACGTTTTCTAGTTGGCTTAATACACTAGTTTTTTGTGTAATACTATCTTCTGATGGAATCAGAACACGATTTAAAATATTTCTCGCTTCTGTAACGTCATTATTTTCTAACGAGCCAGTCAGACTGTATAAAACATTTTTGTAGTCATGACGAAAACGACGTAGTTCATCATACATTTCTTCAATGTGACTAGTGTAATATTGTAAGTTATCAACTTCAAATTTTAATGTAGTAGCAAGAGCTTTTTGTCGATAATAATTTGTAAACCCTTTAATGACAATTAATGCGATAATACCATAAGAGAGGGTAACAGCAATTGTTATAGAAAGCTTATTAGGATGACCACCTCCATTTACTCTAAATTCGTAAAGTAAGAATGTGAGCATTAATATACTAATAATCCAGGCTAAAACAGGATAAGGAATAACTACATTGTTAATGTAACTGTTGAATAGCTTCTTTGTCCATATTATTATTCCGTATGCAACGCAGAACGAGACAATAATTTTTAGATTTCCGAGTACATAATAGACAAAATTATAGTTTGGAACTTTAACTAGAAGATTATATAGAAAAGTAATAAGGGAACCGAAGCAACCAAACGTTATCAAAAGAATAAAATTGGCATAGATAAACTGATTACCGATAATGTTAAAAGAAATTTGTCGATGGACAACAAAATAATATATGATTAATAGCATTATTAAGATAACTAAAATATTGCCGACTAAACTGATTGCAAAAGAATAAATAAAGCCAGCAATAATGAAATACCACCATTTAAAGTGAATATTGCTTAAACGGCTAAAAAGTAATAAATAAGTACTACCATACAATAAATTCCAGATAAGTCCGCTTGAAAGCCAGTATAGTGGCGATGGGAAAAATTGTGGTAGTAATGCAGGAATGTTAAAAAATTGCATAAAAATCCTCCTATGAATAATGAAATACCTTTTTAGTGTAAACCATAAGGAGATCAAAAAGTAATGAAAATATGTCCTAAATGTAATGGAATTAATGATAATAAAGCAGAATATTGCCATTTTTGCGGAAATAAACTCTATCAAAATTTAACTATTAAGTGTCCTAAATGCGGGCGTTTATGCTCTTTGGATAGAAAACATTGTCCTAATTGTGGAACAAAATTACCAATAACAAATAAAAAATTATCATTAACTTTTTATCCTAAAAGTTGGTTAGGAAACAAAAAGTTACTTATAAGGCTCGGTATTATTTTAATAGTAATAATTAGTACTTTTTGCCTTGTGGCTTCTTTAAAGTCTACTACTTACTTATATCACGCATCCGCCTCCAGAAAAGTTCAAATTAATTATCAAAATAGTGACCATGAAACAATTTTTAGTGAATATTACGATATCCGACCATTGAATCGGAATTATGCAAATTATTTTGGTGGAAAAGAAAGTTTGTGGCATAAAAACAGATCTTTTAGGGAGGAGGCTTATTATTATGGAAAGAATCAAAATGGTTATAATCGCTTGTGGAAAGAAAATAATGGTAAACCTTTAACAAGATATATAATGATCCAACGTATCAAGAAGAACGAAAATTTAATAGAAATAAAAAAAGAAAAACCAAAAGTCACGATTCAACTTATTTCATCTCAAAAAGATCCAGTAAAATTTATAGACCAATATAGAGATCAGGGTCAGTGTTATTTTTCCAATAATCCGCAAATTCGATATTATCAGCTTAATACTTTGTCCCAATACTAAAAACCACCCTTATTTTTTTAGGGTGGTTTTTAGTTACCAATTAATATTTTGTGAATCAAGAATGCTAATAAGTTTATGAAGTTTTAGCCGTGAAATCGGAACAATCAGCTGGCTATTAAGAAAATGAATTTCTTTTTTCTTAATGTCAACATCTTGAATATTGTTAAGATTTATCAAATAACTTCTTTGTGGACGAAATAGTTTTGGAAAAGTTTCTTCGAGTTCTTTTAGAGAGGAATTAACATTTATTTGACGATTATCAATCGTATACATTAAAGATTGGCGTGTACTAGTGGGACTACTTTGAAAAAATAATATCTTTCGAGTAGAAATCCTTGTATAAAGATTATTGCTTTTAATAGTAATTATTTCATCACGATTAGTGGCTTGTTTACTTAAAATCTTACGAAAATCTCTAGTTAAATCCTCTTCAATTGTATGATAATTTTTGTTAATGAAATCAAGGGCCTCAACTTGATACTTATAAGTAGTATATAGAAGATCTTCATGAACAGTAAGAAAAATGATGGAGGCTAAATCATCATTTTCTCTAATCAATTTGCTAACTTTAAGACCGGCTTTTAAATCTCCGTTTATCTCAAGATCTAAGATATAAATATTGTCAGGAGACGGGAAAAGAAGATTCCGATTAAGGTCTCTTAAATTATTAAATGTTTGAATGTTGATATTACGAATATGTAATTTATTTTGAATATTATGGATAACATTGGTTAATAACTTTTGCTCTTCAAGATGATCTTCTAAAGTAATTATATTTAGCATATTGTCACCTCTCGATAGTCAATATTACTAAAAAAGATAAGTAATATTGATAAGTATGTGAAAATATTTTCATTTAATACAATATATTGACGCTCAATGTAATGAATTTTGATTAAATTTTATAGTCAGTAAAAATAAATATATATTATTTCGTTCGCTCCCAAATAGCGACGTTCAATGCACCACAAAAAAATGAAAAATTATAAAATAACAAAGTAATTGGCATTCGATAGTTAATTGCTATTTTTGTTTACTATTGGGCTATAAAAACTAAAGGTCTCTTTCCCTTGATGGAGAGAAGCCTTTTTATTTGGGAAGGAGTGTCCTATAAATGAAACAGATTAAATGGGTATTATTAACTATTGTAGTTCTGTGTCTATTTATTTGTTCATATTTTGCTGGGAAAGTATTTAAGCAGTCATCAATACAAACTGAACAAGTTAGTTCGAAAAAGATAGCCAAAAATAAGGATAGAGTTTCTGAGTCTTCCAGTCAGACAAAGTCAGTTACTTCTTCATCTAGTAAAAGTGAAGAAAAACTAGATTACGAGACTATTACTCCGATGCAAACAGCAGCAGCTATTGCCTATTATGGACAACATAAAGTTGGAAAAACGATTTGGAAAGATATTTTTGATGGTGCAGATAATTTAGATATTTATCAGAATGATAATGCTGATGGACTAAATGTTAAGGGCCGAGGAAATTCATGGATGCTTCATCCAAGTCAAGAAGGTGGAAGTCACATGGCTACTTATACAGTAGGAGCTGATGGAGAAGTTGCCTTTTATGATATTTCTGCAGTAAATAAAGATGACGATAAAGATCCATATGCTACTGTAAATCTACGTGACATTATTAACTATGTAAATGATCAGGGGGCAGTAGACCAGATAAAAGATAAGGCTCAACATATTCACTTACAACAATAATGGGAGAGAAAAATGAAAGAACCTGAGAACCAACATGTTAATGAAAATAAAGAATTAGAACAAGAAATTGAAAAGTTAGAAAATAGGCTTCAAAGTGAAGAAAAAAACAAAGATACCAATATCATTCATCATTTGGCCTTTACTGAGGATCACCTTGCACAAGTATTTCGATTTTTAACACATAATTTAATAACAACCGTAGTTCTAATACTAATTGCTATTATTTTTTCATCTATTCGGTGGTACGCAATTGTTTTAATTATCTTAGTTACATATGCTTATCCATTATTGTCTAATCATAGTTATTACCCATGGGAAAAATATTTGCGAAGAAACCATCATTCTCACAAAACAAAAGAAAAGTTAAAGGATAAGCAAGAAACGGAGCGTTCAAAAAAGCCAAGTCCAAATAAGGATAAAATCATTGTTTCAGCATTAATTATAGTGATTATAATTCTTATTTCTTTGATTATCTTTTTTATTGCCTCAACAAAATCAACTAACTCAGCTCATTCTCATGCTCAGTCAACTACTGTCCGGAGAAGTTGTAGTGAAAAGAAAATTAGTTCAAGCAATAAAAAGCCTGTATCTACTACGCAACACACACAGCAGCTTTCGCCAGCAAATATGGATGATAAGCTGAAAGCAGCGGCCGCTTATTACTATGCCTCTGAACATCATCAAAAAATGTTTGAGTTTAAAATGGCAGTTCAACAAAATGGTTTAGCAATTGGAAAAGAAACTGGTGCAGATTATCAAGAAGGAACTGATCCGGTAAGTTTAATGCCTCTCCATACTGGTTCAGGGGCAGTACCTTTCTATACTACAGACAACGATAATGTTTATTTCTATGTTCCAAGTGCAATGCCATCAGAGGCGATTGGAGAAGGAAGCGATGATTCAGATCAGCCAGTATTAACGACAACTTGGCAAGAAATATGTGATCTAGTTAATCAGAATGGTGCATATGAGCAAGTTAAGAAAGTTGCAGAGAATTCAGAAGCAATGGGAGATTAGAAATGCAAGATTTATTTGATATGAAACGGGAAGAGTTAAATGACTTTCTCAAACACCTAGTTAGTAACATTAACGATAAAAATAAATTAGAACAAATCTTAGATAATAATATTTATATTAATGAAGCTCAAGAAGAATTAGATCAGCGCTTTTGTGATAAATACGATGAATCAATGATTACTTTTCAGGGAATGTTAAATGGAGATAAAGATAGTTTTTTTAATAGTCATTTCGCAACTACTTTTAAGCAATCTCCTACTTCTACGACATATAGATTGTTGCTTAAAAAGTTTAATCTTTTAGATCAATTAGAGAATAACTATATTCAAAAACAAGCTGATTTTAGCTTTGGTTCAAGATATGAGAACTTTGGATCAATTATTCTGCTAATTTTGAGTACAGCTTTTTTAATTATGTCGTTTCTATATCACTGGATTCCCCTTTTAAAGATTTTAATGATGCTTCTCTTTGTCGGTTCTATATATTTGCTTTATTGTACTTATAAGTTTAGAAAATATGAGATAAAAACTAAAGAAGTCATGAAGGAAAAAGATACTGTTGCTGCTGAAATGAAGAAGATAAGTTTACCATATTTACAGAAGATGTTTGATGAAGCCCTAAATGAGTGGGAAAATGATCCAAATAATATTGAAATAATGAAAGAGGCAAAAGAAAATACTGAAAAAATTCGTGAACAGTTGGCAACAATTGATTTAGATGGTTTGAAACTTATTCCAGTTAAATTTAGAAGTCCAGAGTTTTTACAATTATTTGAAACATTTTTACAGGATGGACGCGCAGATTCTTGGAAAGAATGTGTGAATTTATATCATCAAGATGTTCAATTTGATGAAAATATTCGTCATCATCGTGAGCAAGAAGAGCATAATCGTCAACAGAGTGAACTTCAACAACAAGAACTATGGGAACAACGTCATCAATCAGATCTTCAACGGCAACAACTTAACGAAAGTGTTAGACAGTCAGATCTTCAGCGACAACAGCTTAACGAAAGTATTAGACAGTCTACTATTCAACAAGAACAGCTTAATGAAAATATTAAGCAGTCTACTCTTCAGCACCAGCAACTTGATGAGATGGCTAATCAATCTAAAATACAGAAAGATCAATTACACGAAGCTCGTAAACAAACTGCTAACCAAGGGAAACAACTTGATGAACTGCAGAAACATACACGGATTGGTAAGATCATTGGCGCTTCATCGATTCTTCGAAATGTTCAACTTAATGATATTCATAAAGAACAGAAAGATCATGATCGTTGGGTTGAAAAAGGATTTAGAACTAAAGAAGAGGAAGAACAATATCGTCGTACACATCCAAAGTGGAGTAGAAATCATCCTCGGCAAGGGTATTATCGGTAATGAGGGATTGCTATGAAAAAACACAATAAAATTGTTTGGAGTTTATCTGGAATAATTGTCGTTTTAATTGCAACTTTATTTTTTATACTAGGTAGCAGTTCACAACAAAAAAACAATTAAAAGCAATAAAAATATAAGAGAAGCAAAGGCGACACAAGTATCACAAAAAGTATCTTCGTCCGCAAAAAATAGCAGTGAGTCAGTTATTAGTAGCTCATCATCTCAGCCTAAAAAAGAAAAATTAAGCTATCAACAATTAGCGGTAGCCGCATATATCAATACTTTGCGAGGAGATAGTATTGAGGAGAAGATGAATACCTTTAATGAATGTGTGAATGGGGAAAGTTCTAATCCAGCTACTGAACAACCAACATCTTTTGAACAACATAATGATCCTACCTTTCAAATAAATGAAGGTGACATGGGATTTGCTTGGTATGTTATTAGCTTTAATGAAGATTCAATTGATGTTGAGCATTTTACACATGGAGAGCAAGACTCAAGTAAGCCATTTAATAAATCAGATATTGAAGCAAAATATAATAGTTACAAGAGTCAATTGGATGAAGCAATTCAAAAAATTAATCAGAACCAACGAAATGTCTCGAACTCTCAAGATGATGACAGTGATGAAGAATAGATAATAAAAGAAGTGCTACAAACTTGAACGCCTTATTTGTTAATAATCGACACTAAAGGCCTAAAATAAAACCACTTGGTAATAATAACCGATTACCAGGTGGTTTTTACGTAGTGAATTTTCTATGTTTTACCTGAATATCTTTTTAAGCCTGTATTATGATTTTTCAGTAGTATGTAGCTTTGTCATTACCTCTTCTTTTTCTATTCCATATCTTAATTCTTTTGAGTCTAATCGTCGTAATGTCCTTGCAGCATGAATTCTAGGATTACATGCTTTTTTGAACCCTCCTCCTACTGGGTGAACGGGGATATGATCCTTATTTAGCCAGAAACAATAGCATTTTTCATAATTCTCCTTTATCAGTTTCTTAAGCTTATTATTACACATCTCATATCGTTCTTTACTCTTCTCATTTCCTAATCCTTTGACCTTACTGCCCCAACCTAGGAAAATATAATCTGCTTTTTTGAAATATGTTTCTAATAGGCAGAGGTTAGTTTCCATTGCGTCTATATCTATTTCTTCATTAGTTAGTGAGCTTATCTTATTCGTCCGTGTAGGGATAATATCCATTTGAATAAAGGTTTTAATATTTTTTATGTGTTTTTGATCATCTTCGAATCGGTTATTTAAAAAGGCTCTAAGTACATTAGAACGGGTGGGATCTAGACCTCCTCCGTTTTTTACTTTATACTCATTTTTACGATGATATCTTGCTTGATCTTGTTGAATCCTTTCATAGATATAAATTTTCTTAGAATTTGGGTTACCTTCTTCTTCTTTAATCGTGTCTGTAATCTTCTCTAATCGTTCTTTCCCCTTATAAGTACTGGGATTAATTCCTACGCTTAAAATAGTTACTCCACTATTTTTTAAGGGAATAATAGAAATGGCCTTATCATTAACTTTTGATTCTAATATTTTAAGCCATTTTTCTGCCGCTGGACTTTTACCTGGTAATGAGTTTATATACCACCAGCTCGAAAATAATTCATTTCTATTGATGTCTATTTTTTTACAATCCATTTCTTCTTTTCCGCCTCCAGTAAAAGTCCTATACACTCATTCATCTTGTTTACTGCCATTATCTCACACTATGTTTATACCTGAATAAGCATAATAGGGATAGTTAACTTTAACGAGATAAAAATAATAGCAGGTACTACATAATTGCGAAAAGTGTAGTGTAGTACCTGCTTTATTTAGTGAAATTATTATTTTTTGTTAAGGTTTATTAATCCTAAAACATTTTTGGAAACTTGTTCAGCTTGTTTTTCATCCATTTCATTTAAGGCTTGCCAAAGTTTCTTTTGATAAAATCCCATTTCAGCTTCATCAGTTGAGCCATGCATTAGTTTATCCATACTTGTCTTAAGTACCTCCGCTATATGTGATAGCGTCTTAGCACTGACATTATTAGCTGTTCCAACTTCTAGTCTTGAAATGTAATTAATTGACAATCCAGTATTATTAGAGAGTTGTTCCTGAGTAATGCCAAGCTCATGACGCCTGGCTCTGATGTTAGCTCCTAGATTATTCATTTTGAAGCCCTCATTTCATTGTTTATTTCTAGCATATTGAAGAAATACTAATAAAATAAGGAACTGTGCTTATTGTTTATATCAACTTATACGCATATATAAGTATAAGTACAAAAAATGATGTAATTGTAGTGGTAAAAGGTGTTATAATTACTCCTGTATTAAGTTGATATATTCAAGAAAAAGTTACGTTGAATACATTATAGCTACATTCAATGCAACGTAGCTTTTAGGAAAATTGTAGAATTATCAACGAATGAAATAAAAAACACCTTCATTCTGAAGGCGGGGGAGTAATTAGTATGATGAAAGAACACATTAATTTCAACACTGTTGCTAAGGAACACAAGAAACTATACAAGTCAGGTAAGACATGGATGGCTGCCACATTAATGACAGTAGGACTTGCTGGTGGAGCAATGTTAGCAGGAACAACTACTGCTAACGCTGATGAAGTAACACCAGTTCAAAGTGCAGGTACTATTCAAGCTGGTCAACAAGCAACTGATCCAGAACTTGCTAATGCTCAATCAGATGCCCAAAAGCAACAATCAACTATTGATAGTGCCAATGCTCAATTAAAGGATCAACAAAACCAATTAAGTGAAGCACAAGGTCAACAAAGTTCTGCTCAACAGGAACTTGATCAAGCTAAGCAAGCACAACAAGCTGCTACTCAAAATGATCCAGCAGTTAAGCAAGCTCAAGCTGATGTGAACCAAGCACAGCAACAGGTTGATAATCAACAACAAGTAGTTAATGATGCACAAACTGCAGTAAATAATGATAGCCAAAACATCCAAAGTGCTACCAGTGCTGTAAGCCAAGCTAGTCAAGCAGTTGACCAAGCACGACAAACTGCTACAGATGCCATTAACCAAGCCGCTGCACAACAAGCTAATGAAGCTCAAAATAAAATTGACCAGCTTGAACGCCAAGGTAAGGCGCAAGCTAGTCAAAACTTAGATAATCAGATTAATAATGTTAGTGGTCAAGTAACTGACACACAAAATGATGTAAATAATACTAATTCAAAGATTAGTGACTTACAAGGTCAAGTAAAGGATTTGCAGGATCAAGAAAAGAATACTCAAACTGATCCTAATATTAAGACAGTTCCTAATGGGGTAATTGATACTTCCAAGAGTTTGTTGGAAAATGCTAGTCGGAATAATTTATGGGCACCAATGGATTTGTCTCAAAATAATGGGAATATTATTGATCAAAATATTTATGTAAGCCCTGATAATGATAAAGGCGCACGTAATCCTAATGCTGGTAAAGGAGCCGATGCGTCCTTATCCGAATACGATAATTATTTTAATACGAATTTTGATCTTGTCAACCAACAAACTGGAATGAGTGATAGTCAAAAACAAGAAATGGCTATTTTACTAATGAATATTATTAATCATGCACGTGAACAGCGTGGCTTGAAGCCATTTACCATGACTGAAGAGAAGTATAACCAAGCTCAGGTACGTGCTAGTCAGCAAAGTGCTAATGGATTGGATCACAATGAAAATGATATTGTATCAGCATTTGGACGTGACCAATATGAATGTTTAGCATATATCCCTGCTAATGGTGGAAGTAATATGCTATCAATGCTTTATAATGCTGAAAGTACTTTAAGTTCAATGCTTAACGCAGATGCAAGTTCAGATTGGGGACACCGTGAGAACTTCCTCGAAGATACTGGTGATCTAAACTATGATGCAGCATTTGGTTTCCATTATACTTATGATACTAATACTGACAGTTATTTGTATGTATTAACCTTTGATTACGATGGTCCTGCACGCAACAATACTCCAAATATGATGGATCGTATTGCACAATATCAAGCAATGGGACCAATCACAGGTGATAGCCATGTTGTTGATAACAGTGCTAAGATTAACGATTTGAACAATCAAATCACTAATTTACAAAACACTTTAGCTAGTCAAAAATCACATTTGCAAGTTTTAAATACCCAACTTCAAAATTTACAAGCACAAAAAGCTAATGTTCAATTTGATTTGAACCAATTGAGTTCAGACCAACAAACTGAATATAACAATGCTAAGGACACCTTAAATACTGTAAACGACTGGAAGCAGGGACAATTATCTAATCTTGATAGCAACAATAATGTTCAAGACGCTTTAAACAAGTTAAGTTCAGCTAAGAACAATCTTGAAAGTGTTAAGAGTACTAAGGCAGAAGATGAAGCCAAGTTGCAACAAGCAAAAGCTGGTTTAACTAGCTTGAACCAAGTATTAGCTACCAAGCAATCTGCACTTGATACTGCAGAACAAACAGCTAATGCTAGTGCTAACCAAGCAGTAAAGGATGCACAAAAGAAGTTAGACACTATCAATGGCAAGATTGCTGATTTGCAAAATACTATTGAAGCTACAAAGTCAACTATTAGTAATGCTCAAGTACAACTTGATAAGGATAATCAAAAGATTGCTGACATCAAGAATGGTTCGCATACTACTAAGCCAGATACTGGTAAAGATGAAGGTAACAAGGGTACTACAACCCCAACTGATCCAAGTGAGGATGATAACAAGGGTAGTGAAACTACTAACCCTGCAAAGCCAAATGATGGTAAGAAAGATGATAACCAAGGTACTACTCCAGTTGAACCATCCAAGCCAAGCGATGGCAACAAGGACAATGTAACTCCAACAGCTCCAAATAAGGATAATAAAGGCAGTGAAACTACAAATCCTACTACACCATCAAATCCAACAACTCCTGCACAGCCAGATACTGGTAACGCATCAATTAGTGGTCAAGCTGGTCACAAGCCTGCTACATCAGACAAGGGTAGTGAAGTATCTGATAACACAGATACTAAGCCAACAATTGTATTACCAACTACTGGTAAAGAAAATGGTTCAGCAGTCTCTGATGCACAAGGACAATACATCAACGTTGTTTCTAAAGATAGTGTTGCATCACAAGGATCACAATCTAGTATTCAAGCACCTACTACACCAGTAACTACTAACGTATCATTTGGTACTAAAGAGGGTACTATGATGACTCGTGAAGAATACAAGGCTCAACAAGCTAAGTTACCACAGACTAGTGATAGTAAGAATGATAAGGCTGTTGCAGTTGCAGGATTAGGTATTCTTGCTGCTACTACTTTTACTACTATGTTTGGTGTTGATAAGAAGCGTCATAATTAATAAAATATTTGATTATTGCATAATGTATTTTCTCATTCATATTAATTAAAATAGTCTATACAGGTAATTAAATTACTGTATGGACTATTTTTGCGTTAGAATAAAAATATAGTAGATAGAAACTTTAATTATAGATATAATAGACGTATATTTATAATTTTAAGGAGTATTTGAATTGTGTCTAAAGGCATTTTAGATAGTGTTTTTGACAAAAATGAAAATAGGTTACAAAACGTTGCTCGTATTGAAAAAAGTAGTAAGGGGAACATACTTGTCTATGATTTAATTTTTTCTTTTGTGAATTTTATTTTTACAACTATAGCTGCTTTTACAGAATCAAAAACGACATTATTTTTTACAGCCATACTTTTATTGCTTAATGTTTTTCCAAAAGTGTTCATAAAAACTTCTGTATATAATGCTATGAGGAAAAATAAAGACTCGATGGTATTTGTAATTTTTGGCTGGCTCATTGAAACGTTTAAAGTAATAAGTTTTCTATTCATTTTAATAATTGTTGGTTGGAGCAGATTTAGCCATGTACCTGCTATTTACGTAGTGATTACTATGGGAATAGTGTTTTGTTTGGGAGTTATGGACAAAGTTGTGAGTTATTTGCTTTCAAATGCTATTGATGGTATGGAAAAGGAGGAATAACATATGAATCCTTTAATTTCAACAATAAGTATTTCATTTGTATCCTTGATAATTGCTATGTTATTAGTAATTTATGTGACTTTTGTTTTTGTACAAGATTTACCTGTTACCATAAATATATATATTAGATCGTTTGAGTTAGCTTTTAGAAAAAAAGAAAAAGAAAAAGCCATTAATGAAACAACTATTTTTTTAAATGATTTTTTCAAAGCTACATTTAATGAAATTTTGAATATGCCTAATGAAGAGTTAAGGCAGAAGCTTAATGTAAGTGAGAAAGAAGCAAAACAATTTAAGGATGAAATAAAACTAATTTTAGATCAAAATAAAGAATTAATTTCACGAGATAAAGTCAAAGAATTATCTAAAAGGGACAAAGATTTCAATTTTGTCAATTTGGTAATGACTAATACTAATTTATTTTCGAATGATAAAGCTATCCTACTTCAGGAATATAATACTTTGCTGGATCAAAACAAAATTTCAGATCAAAAATATGCTCAAGAAATATCTAAAATTAATTCATTGTCAAATAAACAAATAAAAAATAGAGTCATACAGTTAAGAAAGAAGTACAAGACAAGAAAAGAGATTTTGCCATTTGCACAAAGAATGGTTAATGATAAATGGAAGCAGTTAAAAGCAATGACATATCTTCTTTAAATATTTTATTTATTTTCGTTTTTATTATTTCCTAATTAATAAAGGCAGGATATCTGTCAACTGGTATGGTTGACTAAAAATACTTCCTATGAAAATGTAGGGGGTATTTTTTTATGAAAAAATACAATCAATTCTTAAAAAGAAAAATTTTTGATTGGCAAAATTGTAACAAGTTCGTTTTAGGTTTTTGATTTTGCGATTGATCTTTCCCATCCTTTCAAATTATCTTTTTATTTCTTCAAATATTTTTAGCTAGACTATCAGCAAGGTAATTTTTTGATATAGAAATTACATTAATAATTTTGATAATGATAATTTAAGATAATAAGAAAGGACAATCTCTTTATGTTAACAAAAAATAAAAAGAATAATTTCAAAACACAAGCTGTTTTAATGACACTTGGCACTCTGGCTCCTATGGCACCAGCTATGATGTCTAATGTTGGTAATGTTGTTGCTCATGCAGATTCTACTGCAGTTCCTGTTCCAGAACGGTTGACAACACCCTCTGATGAAGATTTTCCTCTATTGCCTTTTACATGGACTATTAAAGTAGTTAATCAACAAAATGGGCAAACGTTAAAGACTGATGATATTACTTTTACACCAACTAAGGACTATACAATTGGTAAAGACGGTGGTACTACTGTTCATTATAAAGTTACAGATACTGCAGGTATTTTTAAGAGCGATGATTATAAAGTGGATAATGGGGATATTAACTTTAATGATATTATTACTAAAACTTCTCAAGGAACTAATGGAAGTACAAACCGTGGTAACGGACAATCTACCTCTTTAGATAATAATGATGCTTTTTCTAATTGGGCATTTGGTAATAAAAATTCTGATGGATTAACGCCATACATTCTTCCACAGTTAAATGATCCAAATACTACAAATGCTACTCAACAAGCTGAGGTTTCAGGCACCGCTGACCACAAGGTATTAACATTCTATGTTATTCCAAACACTGCTCAAACTAAAAATAAAACCAATAATAATTCAGGCAGTTATGTAGTGCCTGCTACAGGTCAAGACACTGGCAACAATAAAGCCACAGCTAATGGTTCTAACAGCACTACTAATACTAGTTCTAATACAAATAATGGTTCTGCTTCAAATAATAATTCAACTAATACTAACAAGACTAATAACACAGGCAATGGTGATCAACAATCTTCACAACAAGATGCTGACACTCAACAGCTTATCAACGCTATTAACCAACACGCTGTAAATAGCAATGATAAATTACCAAGCGATGCCAAATTGCTTGAACAAGCACCTTCTAATATTAATGGATTTAATTCATACAGTGTTCAAGTATCAGAAAAAGGTACGAATGGTCAAATTACTTACAAACATTTAACTGTTCACTATAACCCTGCTACCAAGCAATTCTTTGTTACTGAACAAGGGCAAAATACCGCTTTAACTAAAGCGCAATTGTTACAAATCTTTGGTTTACAATCAAAAGATGGTAATAATGTTGCAGGAACAAATGGTGTTGCTAGTTCTGGTAATTTAGGTGGAACTACTACTGGTGGTTCAACAGGTGGATTAGCACAAACTAATGTACAAACTAAGCAAAACGCAAGTATTTTGTTAAGTGCTATTGTTGGAACTGCTGTATTAGGGTTTGGATTGACTAAAGATGGTAAGCTGAAATTGTAGATTTGGCTTTGAATTAATTACTAAAAGTAAAAAGGAATTTTAATTAGATTAATAAAGTATTAGGCTTAATATACTTACTTATTCTTTCTTAAAATAGAGCAATGGGATGTTGAATTACGTGTTCTTTCGCTATATCTCATTGCTTTTATTTAATACAAGTTTTCAGTAAGGTGGATAACTAGTAATGAATAAAATTAGTGAAGAAAAATTAACTATTAAAAATACTGATAAGATAGATGTTCCAGTTACAGAGTTAGAAAATAAGAATATATCAATATTTGATATGGTTAGTAGTCAACAGATTAAAATTGATGATTGTGCTCATAAACCTAAAAAAGGTTAAAAATATTACCGCTTTATGTGTTCACGCTAAAAAATTTTTTTGAATAAATCTTTTTTAATTAGAATAAGTTTGTTGAGGTGAATAACTTTAACAAAAAAATAAAAAAGGATAGGTAAGATAAATGTTACGAAAACATTTACACGAAACCTATATGGTTTCATTAATCCAATTCTTAAAGAATTGGGAATATCTGTTAGCTATGAACGACAAAGCAAAAAAGACAATCACTCTTAAGCGAGGTAACAAAATTGTTGCTACCGTATTTACTCCTTATACTTTTGAAAAAACTGATGCCGAGATTGATAAGTTGGAAGCAACTCATCAAGCAGACCAGTTTAAGATTAAGAATTTAAGAAAAGAAAATGAAGTTCTTAAAGCTCGTCTTGAATTGTTAGAAAAATTAAATAGAACTAACAACGCTCCATTTGAATAAACAAAAACACTTAGCGACTTGAGATTGCTAAGTGTTTTTTGTTGCTACTAATTTTCTTGTGCTTTACGGTTATTTTCCATTTCATGGTAGCAGAAATTGATTCCTTTAGCATAATCAATACCTGTACGTTCAAAAACATTGTCAGTCAAAGGATAGCTATAATAAATACATAGATTTTCGATCGTGTCTGTGCTATCTCCTAAGACTCTAAATGAATCAGCTAAATCAATAATCGTTTTATTTGCTAAGTTAATACCTTGTTTTTCTAAAAAGGAAGTTGAGCCGTAGAAGGTTATAAGCGTCTCTGAGCTATCGAATATCTTTTGGATCTCTTTCCTCGACTCTTCAAACAGAGGCTCCTTAATGAGGCTCTCCGGCATGATGCCGTTGATGTTACTATCCCAGTAATCCACTTGTTTAGTATCGAATTTACGATTGAATAATACTTGGTTATTAGGATCGATAATTGTTAGGCGGATTATCTCATCTAAAGCAGTAGGACCAGTAAGATCAATCCAATAGATTAGTTCTTTATTCTTCATTTTAATCACCTCGACTGGCATTGTAACTCTGATGATTAGTGGAAAGCTGCTTCAGTTTGATTTGTTTTTTAATCCTATAAAGAGTTGATTTTGACAAATGAAATTTCAATTGCGTTTCAGTGTAAGTATGGGCTTGAAGATACTTATATGCTTGCCGGTATAAGGGGGTGATAACACGTTTGTTACGACCGCCAGTATTTAAGGTAGCTTGATACTTCTTCTGTTTGATGGTTTTAGAAAGGTTTTGACTACGAAGATAATCAAGATAGTTAAGGTGAGCTAATTGAGAGACAAGTATCCAATTACTAGAATCACTATCATCACTTAAATCCATATCACTAGACTCAATTATTAAGCCTTTATCTTCAACAATATACATAAGACAGCAAAGTTCTCTAACATTACTATATAGGCATGTTAGGGTAGGGACTATGAGAACATCCCCTTCTTGTGCAATAGTATTAAGAAACTTACGAAGCTGATATCGGTCTTTATTATTTCTTCTAAACACATCAGCAAAACAATTTTCGTGAGGAACTCCCATACTAAGAAGGATGGTAGCTTGATACTTGAAACTGTCCTCTTTGCTGATTTTATCTTTTAAGAATCCTGAAACATATCCATATTTAGTCATGGTGATTGCCACTCCTTTTTTTTATTTATCATTCTTTAATCTAAGAAAAAAGACTATTCAATCTAGAAAATAAAATTGAATAGTCTTGTAAGAATGAAAATAAAATTAAGAGGAAATAATATAATTAGTGGTCACTATTTAATATATTGTTTTACTTAGAATTTTTGAAATAAAAAAGGACGCCTTTTAAGCGCCCAAGCTACCGGTACGGAATAAGTAACCAACTGATTCCATTTTGCACACCAGCATTATTCTTTTGATATTTTAATTATAACATACTTTTAATATGATACAATAGATGAGCACATTGTTGGAATTAACCACTCCACAAAATAGTGTAGGTTGGAGGTGACTCCAATGCATAGTTGGTGCATTATTCTTTTGATCGTGCCTAATAAGCTCGTTAAGCACCTGCTCCATTCTTTGAAAAAAATGGCTAAGGGTGGAATTAAAAAGGCTATCCGCTACCTAGATAAGTAATTATCAGCGGAAAGAAGCTATTTCAGCGGTAGAGAAATCTATCGCTGTTTTTTATTTGATTAATTTCTGGTTCATGTAATCAAATCTATTAACAATTTTTCCATCTATAACAATAGTTTTTGATCCTTCATTCAAGGTTTCACCAGGATATTTTTTCTTTATTTTTCCATATGTCCCCCTTCTGAACGTAGGGGTTTTGATTCCTCTGGAAGTACTGAATAAATCAGTACCACTGGCATAGTATTTAAGTCGTCTTTTTTTAGAAGAACGTTTGATATCTAACTCATTTTTACTCTTTGTATGCTCAGGAGCATTCAAAAATCCACAAAAATATTTAGCAGCAGACTCGCCATTACGATTTGTATATGATTTTATGTAGGCACCTCCTTGTTTCCATAAATTTCGAATATCTTCAATAGGAATAAATGCGATTCCCAATATTATTAAATGAATGTGCCATTTCGGCTTCCCTTCAAAAAGATTCTCATGTGGCTCATTAATTCTTATATACTCATAATGATATGTCGGATATACTTTTTTGATATAACGTTTTAAGCGCTTGATAAAACAGTCAAAATCGTGACTAAGACTGTCTAGATTAGTTTGAGGTTTTTCATAATCTAAAGTTATCATCACACTATGCTTAAAGGTGTCCACGTAATTTTCAATTGTGTAAAATAAATTACGATAGGAGCGTATAAGCGATTGTTGATTTTGAATTTTTAAGTCTGATTTTTTAGGGTTTGGTATTACTTCACCTGTTGCTTTATTTATGTATAATCCATTCTTTTTCTTTATTATATGAGAAGAATGTGCTGTAAAACCATTTTTTCGATAATGAATGTGATTATTTGTTACTAAATAATAAACTTGATCAGTATCATTAAAGTTAGATTTTTTATTACTAGTTATCATAATTAATCCTCTTAATAAGTGTATTGTTTAACCTTATATACAAGATAAAATAGTTATCATTGATAAAATTATCTATTTATTAATTTAATTATACCACTTTTCGGTGAAATGTATACACTTATTAATCAATAAAGCAGTTAATAAGATTTAGAAATATAAAATCATTAATTGAAAATATGACCATATTTTGATATTTATTTCAACTTCAAAACATGGTCATATTTTATAACGGTGAAATGTGAACTTATTTGATGTAAAGTATTAATTGAAAGCATGGTCATGTTTTCAAAATTGACGTTATAGAAAGAAGGCTAGTTTAAAATGAATAAAAAAAGCGAAGAAGAAAAAAGAACTAGTAATATTAAAGTTTTGTTTACTAAAGCCGAGAAAGAAAAAATTGAGAAACTAGCTAGTGTAAGTACTGGGGGAGACAAGTCAAAATATATTCGTGGTGCGATTAGGTTAAGAACTCAGAGTGAATTAGGCGAAATCCTAGCTATGGGACAAGGAGAAAAATCAAAAGGAAATTTTGGTCAATTAACTTTAGATCCCATTATAGAGAGTCTTCAAGGAGTTCAAGATCAGATTAATGGATTGGACGAGAATGAAGAGAAAGAATTTTACTGGGAATTAATAGAATGGTTAATAGACTTTATGAACGATTCCCAAAATCGTAACCTATTTAATGAACATAGTTATGAGATACCGGATGATCATGAGTAAGTCGCAATTAAAACATGACTATATTTTGATATTTATTTCAGTTTCAAAATATGATCATGTTTTTGTACATATATTTTAGTGTTCAATTTGATGCTTTATTCTTTGCAAAGTGGAAATAGAAATGTTAAAAGCTCTAGAAGTATCTTTATAAGTGTGGTTTAAAAGATAATCATAAGCTGCTTGGTAATGAGGAGTAATCAATCTATTTGGTCTTCCTTCACGATAATTCTTCTTATGTAGCCTAGCGTATCTTTTTCCTTCTTGAGTTCTATCTACAATCATATCTCTTTCCATTTCAGCTACAGCAAGAAGGATAGTTTTAACTAATTTACCAATAGTAGAGTTTTCCAATACGCCTATATTTAATACGTTGAATTTAACACCATTATTCATTAGAGGGTCAAGAATATTTAGTGCTTCTCTAGTATTCCTGGCCAATCTATCCAATTTAGTAACAGTAATAATATCTCCGTTCTTTACCTTGCTAGTGAGTTCATCAAACATAGGCCTATTGGTAGTAGTGCCAGTAAACTTTTCAAAGTAAATGTTATTTTTACTGATTCCAGCTTCTTTTAATTGATTTATTTGATCATCAAGACTTTGACCTTTGGTTGATACTCTTGCATATCCATATTCAGTCATTTTACCAATCCTTTTCTGAATAAACTTTATGACCACAGCTTAACTCTGTTATAGTAAGATCTGAAGACTTATTCAGGAACTTTTAAGTTATTGGATAATTTTTTAAAAGAAGCATTGGTAAAGTAATCTGGATGATTATCTTGTAATAATAATAACTTAGCTTTAAATAGTCCGAGATAACTATTTAAAGGAATTTTAGTTAAATGGTCTTGGTAAGATAGCTCGTAGATACTTGTCCTAGTAAATAAATTTTCTAAAGTTGGTAATAGATCATTAATTAAGAGAATTTTTGAGAGAAGAGTATTTGAAACCTTATTGCAATCGCCGATTAATGCATCACAATTTATAATAAGTCTAAGTATTCCAATAAAGATATCTGTGACTTCCACTCCAATTTGTTGGTTTTTTGCTACTAAATTGGAGCGTTTAATTTTGAAATTATCAAATCTATAAAGGGCATGAGTGTTGATTTGATCTTTAACTACTTTATTTAAATTTCTAGCCTTGTATTCTTCAGAGCTTTCTATAAATATGTTGGCATTAACAGGTTCAAGATTACTGTAATTTCTTAATAGACCGTAGATTACTCTCTCTGGTATTTTACCGTAAATCATGTCATCAACTTTTGAAGCTAACAGAGGATGAATTCTAAACTGGGATTTTTTGAAGATAATACCGTTTATTCTAATAATTCCATTACAAGATAGAATATCTTTAATTACCCTAATATAGGTATCATAATCAGATTTGTCATATTGTGTAAAATGCAATTTAAATACATCTTCCTGTAATTCTCTATTTAACTTCTGAACTTTTTTGGATTGATAGAAGTCACTAGGAATCGAAACAGCACCTATTAATGATAGGTCGTTTTTATCTTTCCCTGTTTCATCTAAGAAAATATTTAGTTTTGTTACCATAATGTAATTCCTTTTTATTATATAATTATTGACAATGTTAGTGATATGTGTGAAAATCTAAATTGAAATAGTTCTTATCCATCTGGATAATGCTATTTCAAAATAGTTAAATAAAAAAATATTGTACACCTGCTTCTTATCCATCTGGATAAAAACAGGTGTTTTTCTATATAATACCAAAATCATTAACTGAAAACCGCTCAGTCCGAAATTTAAGCGGTCGTTAAAATCGCTAAACCATGCTATAATATAACCGTAAATGATTCAACAATTAGGCTGATAGCTTAACGGTAGCGTTCTTGTTCTGGTGTACTGCAATACACCACCAGCCAAAAGGGTATCAGCTCCTAAGTTGACAACTTGTGCATTGGTGGTAGCCAGTGCACCTTTTTTATTATAGTAAACTATAATGTAATTTTCTTTTCCTTATTAGCAGTTTTGTATTCGCTTATTAGTCCCTTTCTAGTTAGTTGCAAACATAATTTAAGCTTTTTTTTATAGCTTAACTCATCCTCTTTGGACAAATCACAAATAAAACTTAGCGAATTATTATCGGAACTGTTATCGTCTTTCCAATATAAAACATCTTTTTTAAATTTTTTATCTTTAAATAATTTTTGATCGCCTTCTAGAGTTTCTTCTAATATAATATAGCGATAAAAACTAAGTTCATCTTTAGTATCATGACATTTTAGGCCATAAATACTGTATTTTTTATGAGCAAAAACAATTTTATGATCTAGATTTGGGTACTTTATATAAAAAGAAACTACCGTTTTAAATTCAAATTTAGCATCATCTAATTTTTCTTCTACTTTGTCTATTTTTAAATGATCTACATTAAGGACGAAATCATCAAGTGGTAACAGTTGCGTTACATTAGAGCCTTTATCTCCAGAAAATCTTAAAATAAGACCAGCATCTTTTAAAGCGTTATTCCAATTATTGATTGTCCTTGGATTAGTTTGCAATTTGTTTGATATAGTAGCAATGCTATGCCAAGAATATCCACCATTGTTATTAGCGGATTCTGCATAATACAGATATAAATTCATTGCTGCTGAACTTTTTAATAAAGGCAGATATTGTAAAATGCCATTAGCAAGAAGGAAATATCCTCCTTGCTCTTTTTTTACTTTTAACCATTCTTTATATAAAAAACTCTTTTTCTTAACGGCTTCGTCTGACTCGTCTTTTAAATGGAGATCTGCATCAAGTGTCATTTTGCCCTCCTAAAATAAATTTTACATGTGAAAAATTATGAGAGAAGTCTCAACTTCTATTTTACGATAAATTCGTTTTGTGTTTAGTAATAGTTTGGTAGTTTTAGTTTTTTGCTATATTTATTATATAGTTACTTGGAAATATATATCGTAAATTTGCGCATTAAACTTCTGCACTTTGCGCTTTTTGTTTTGAAAAATAAAGTATATACTACGCCATAGCAATGCGAAAAGTATTGCAGTAACTGATTTATATGAGATTAAATAGCTTAAAAATCATCTATGCCATGCATGAAAGGAATGAAGACCATGATTAATAATTCGAATTTTGAATGGGAACAAACAGTTTGTACAAAGAAAGATACATTTTTAGAATGTTTTGAAAAAGCACGAAAATTGAGTGAAGCAAAGCGATTATCAATAAGTGTTATGAGAGGCAATGAGCTGGATGGAGTATTTTATTCAGCTAAAGCCTATGATGAATTATTAAAGCAAATTAATGGGTTAAAACGTGAAATTTCAATCTTGAAGAATAGGCAGAATTAATAGCTAAGCAAAGAAATTAACTAGCAATATATTAAATATAGTGAGCATCTAATTTATTTTAATAGTTTAGAAAGGAACAGTAACAAATGGATAAGTTACAAGTATTATTTACACCAGAACAATTAAAAAATATTAGTGATCAAATTATCATGATGATTCATAAAGAGCAAGAGTTAAATGAAAGTATTGAGAAGAAACCCTATCTAAAGCTAAATGAATTTGCAGAATGGACAGGATTCACAAAGCCGACAATTCGGAAGTTTGTTAAAGCAGGCTTACCTGTTGCGTACGTTGGTAATCAAAAGGTATATGGAAAACAAACATATATCAATTGGCTTAAAGCTAAAGAAAAATAAATAAAAGCTCGTAGAAGGGTCCTTTTGTTAAGAAATGATATATCATGGTAATGAACCATTTATTACTGTGATACTTGAGGATAGAAGTAATAGAGGGTTAAATATTATGAAATATAAGAAAACCAATAAAATAAAATATACGCCTGGCAAATTAAAACCATACTCTTTTAGATTATATGTAGGCGTAAATGAACTTAATGGAGCTGTTATTCATAGGCAAAGATCTTTTAAGACTTATGAAGAAGCCTTGGAAGCATTGGTAATTATGAAAAAAGCGGTGAAACGAGGTGAGTTTATTTCAAGTAAAAAAAGATATAAATTTCATGACTTAGTAGATTTATGGCTTCCTCAATATAGAACAACGGTAAAACCTTCGACATATACTGTTGTTAATCAATTAGTTCATAAGCATATTCTAGGATCATTAGGCGGTTTTTATTTGGACAAATTAACTGTGATTAAGTGTCAATCTATCGTTAACGAATGGTTTAAGAAATATCCAAAAAGTTATAAAAGAATCTATACTTATGCTCGGAAAATATTAGATTATGGATGGCGAATGGAATTAATCACTTCAAATCCTATGGCAAAAGTCATAAAGCCAAGATTGAAAGAAGAACCTCAACCATTTACTAATTATTATAGTAAGACAGAGCTGAATCTTTTTTTAAATGCTTGTAAAAAGTATAATAATCCTATTTATTACACGTATTTTCGCTTACTAGCATATACAGGTCTAAGACCAAGTGAAGCACTTGCACTAAAATGGTCTGATATTAATATTTTTAATCAATCTATTAGTGTTTCGAGAAGTGTTGACACTAAAGAACATAATGAGATAGTCATTGATAAACCTAAAACAAAATTTAGTATAAGAACAATTGATATTGATGATGGTACTTTGAATGTCTTAAAAGAATGGCATAAATATACTAATTCGAAGTTAGTTAAATTAAAAGATGGATATGTTTTTAATAATCCTAATCGTCCGGAAGGTGTTTTTGTGCGTCAGGATGTGAGACGTTGGGATTATGATATTGCTAATGCCAATCAACTAAGATATATTAGTCCTCATGGTTTTAGGCATACTCATGCTAGTATGTTATTTTCTGCTGGTGTACAAGCAAAAGATGTACAAGAACGATTAGGACATTCAACTATTAGAACAACTCTTGACCTATACGTTCATCTTGGTAAGCAACATAAAAAGAAAGCAGTATCAAAGTTTGCTACGTTCATGGAAGGATAAATTTGGTCGATATTTTTGGTCGTTGCAATTAGGACTTGCTTTCTTTCCTAATATAATAGGAAAGAAAGGGATGCAAAATAATTCTTGTAATTCCGACTATTAAAAAGCCTATTGTAGTTTATTGATGACAACTACAATAGGCTTTTTGCATAATTAATTTTTAACAGTGTTGCTTAAATGAAGCTATCTTTGAAAAATACATCGATTAAATCAAATGGTATTTTTTCGATCTTATCGTACAAGTCAATATGTTCACAGTCTTCAACCACTAACTTTTGTTTTGGTTGATTTGCAAGATAGTAAGCCCGTTCAGAGTATGGTCGTGAATGAGCCTTGTCGCCGTAAACAAATAAGATTGGTCGTGGAGAAATTTCTTTAATATAATCTAAGGCTGAAAATTCTAACATCGCGAGGTTAGATGTAGTTGTTGCAGAGCCACGGCCATTGGGGTGGAAGCCACGTTTAAGAGCATAGAAGCGTAGCCACTCATTTGTTAACGCATCTTGGTTAGGTAAATCATTAAGGTCATCAAATGGTGTTTCAGGGAAATTCGGATGGTATTCAGGCTGTCCATTTTCAAAATCAATCCACCGTTGCTTTGATAATTGATCTTTTAATTGGAAAAGTTGTTCTGGTGCAAGGTTTGCCATTTCTCGAATATCAGTCATATCGTACATTGACACAGTTGCAATTGCTTTAATTCTAGTATCAACTGCTGTGGCGCTAAGGCCAAAACCAGCTCCCCCGCTGATGCCGATTACCCCGATTTGATCGCGATTAACATGAGCTGCTTTTGTGCCAAGATAGTCAACCGCCGCACTGAAAGACTCAGCATAAAGGTCAGGCGAAGCAACATGCCGCGGT
The DNA here is from genome assembly GCF_014830205.1 of Limosilactobacillus walteri. Taxonomy (NCBI): domain Bacteria; kingdom Bacillati; phylum Bacillota; class Bacilli; order Lactobacillales; family Lactobacillaceae; genus Limosilactobacillus; species Limosilactobacillus walteri. Next base: position 66,228 of record NZ_QORN01000006.1, on the reverse strand, counting down.
TCACCTGCAGATTCGCCCATATAGACTTGATCAAATGTTAATGTAACATATCCTAATTGGGCGAATTGATTTGCGTAGACAGAAGCAGATTGTTCTTTTGTACTTCCGTAAGGGGCGCCAACAATTAGTGCTGGAAGAAGCTGGTCATCTTTTAAATTTTTTGGTGTATAAATGTCAGCAGCGATTGCTATCCCGTAGCGATTATTATAGCGAACGTGCTGGCGTTCGACGTTTTCATCTAGCTTGGTGATATATCCATAAGCCATTAATATCACTCCTTTGAATGGTTAGTTAAATTATAACATTCATCTCGCGGTGGAAGCGGAAAGTTTAATGAGTAAATTTTTAGTTAGAAAAAGGAAGTGATTTACTGTACAAAAGTATTTTAATTGGTTTGTCGTTATAACTTACTGGTAAGATTACGATTTGATGTTGAAATAAGACTAATGGTATTGAATTATATTTATTAAATGTGCAAAATTTCACTTTAAATTTGTGTAGTAGTTTGGTACTATAAGCATTGTAAAAAGTAATTTGTTTATTAAAGGAGATCTTACCTTATGAAGGCTGCTGTAATTAATGATCCAGTAGATGGATACGTTACTGTTAAAGATGTTCAACTTCGGGATTTAAAGCCAGGTGAAGCATTAGTTGACATGGAATATTGTGGTTTATGTCACACTGATCTGCACTGTGCTGCTGGTGACTTTGGCAAAAAGCCAGGTCGAATTATTGGTCACGAAGGTGTTGGCCGTGTATCAAAGGTTGCCCCAGGTGTTACTTCCTTGAAGGTTGGCGATCGTGTATCAATCGCATGGTTCTTTAAGGGCTGTGGACACTGTGAATATTGTTTGACAGGTCGTGAAACACTTTGTCGGAACGTTCTTAATGCTGGTTACACTGCTGATGGTGCCATGGCTGAACAATGTATCGTTCCGGCTGATTACGCTGTTAAGGTTCCAGAAGGCCTTGATCCAGTTGAAGCTACTTCATTAACTTGTGCTGGGGTTACGATGTACAAGGCATTGAAGGTTGCTGATATCAAGCCTGGTCAATGGGTATCAATTGTTGGTGCTGGTGGTTTAGGTAACTTGGGTATTCAATTTGCCCACAACGTATTTGGTGCCCATGTTATTGCCGTTGACGGTAACCCTGACAAGCTTCAAGCTGCTAAGGAAAACGGTGCTGAAATTTTGATTAACCGTCATGATGGTGACGTTGATCAACAAATTCAAGAAAAAGTTGGCGGTGTTCACGCAGCTGTTGTTACTGCTGTTACTACTGCTGCCTTTGATCAAGCAGTTGATTCTCTTCGTCCAGATGGGAAGCTTGTTGCAGTTGCTCTTCCACAAGGTGACATGAAGTTAAACATTGCTAAGACAGTTCTTGATGGTATTATCGTAGCAGGTTCATTAGTTGGTACTCGTCAAGACTTAGCTGAATGTTTCCAATTTGGTGCAGAAGGTAAGGTTCACCCAATCGTTCATACTCGTAAGTTAAGTGAAATCAATGATATGATTCAAGAACTTAAGGATAATAAGGTTGTTGGTCGTAATGTTGTTGATTTTGTTCACAATGATAACGATTAATAAAAATAATTCATATTAATTCTCCAATGAAGCTAGGAAAAGCAAAAATTTTCCTAGCTTCATTATTTTTAATTGGTAATCTTGAAAGTAGGCGATGAATAGAAAAATGTGGTAAAATAATGGTCAAGATTAGTCAAAAAGCCGAGGTGATATAATGGAGAATAAGAGTATTTCAGATATTATCGAAGCATATTTAAAAGAGATTCTTGGTGACTCAGCACATATTGAGATTCGCCGTTCTGAGATAGCAAATCACTTTGATGTTGTACCTTCTCAGATTAATTATGTAATTAAGACTAGATTTACCATTCAAAATGGTTACTTGGTAAAAAGCAAACGTGGTGGTGGTGGCTATATTAGAATCGAACGTGTTAATTTACTTGATGATGTAAGTGTGCTAAACTCACTTATCCAAGCAATTGGCGACTCAGTTCGTGAACGAGATGCATTTGATATCGTTCGGACTTTATATGAAGAAAAAGTAATTACCAGACGTGAAGGTGATTTAATGTTAGTTGCACTTTCCAAGCAAACTTTAGCACTTGATGATAATGCAATTGAAGATCGGCTTCGTGCTCGTATATTAATATCATTTTTGAATCGCTTGCGTTATGAGAGTTAGAAGGGGGAATGTACATGGATAATATGTTCACACCAAGTGCAAAGCACGTTTTAGCAATTGCACAAGAACAAGCAAAGTATTTTAAGCATCAAGCTGTAGGAACAGAACACCTTTTACTTGCTCTTTCAATGGATAAAGATGGGATTGCAAATAAAATTTTTGAACAATTTTCAGTGACAAGCGATGATATTCGTGAAGAAATTGAACGGCTGATTGGGTACGGTACAATGGAAAACTTAGGTGTATCTGATTATTTACCATACTCACCTAAAGCTAAACAAGTCTTATCATTAGCTGGTCGGGAAGCGCAGCAAATGCATGCGTTAAAAATTGGGACCGAGCATTTATTGTTAGCATTAATTGCTGACGAAAGCGTGCTATCTTCGCGCATTCTATATAGCTTGGATATCGTTCCTCGTCAAATGAGAAAGGTTATTTTGCGGCGATTAGGGGTAGCTGATAACCAGCAGCGTTCTAATAATCGTCAACAAAACCGTCATAATTCCAAGACAGGGACACCGACATTAGATAAGCTTGCTCGTGACATGACCGAGCTTGCCCGTAATGGCCGGTTAGATCCGGTTATTGGACGAGACAAAGAAGTTAAACGTGTTGAACAAATCCTTAGTCGCCGAACAAAAAATAATCCTGTTTTAATTGGTGAACCAGGAGTAGGTAAAACGGCAATTGCAGAAGGGTTAGCTCAACGGATGGTGGAAGGAAAAGTTCCAGCAGAGTTAGCTAATAAACGGTTGATGATGCTTGATATGGGTTCATTAGTAGCTGGGACCAAATATCGTGGAGAGTTTGAAGATCGTCTTAAGAAAGTTATTGATGAAATTCAAACAGATGGTCATGTTATCTTATTTATTGACGAGCTTCACACGTTAATTGGTGCTGGTGGTGCAGAAGGAGCAATTGATGCGTCCAATATCTTAAAGCCGGCACTGGCCCGTGGTGAATTGCAAACGATTGGGGCGACTACCCTTGATGAATATCAAAAGTATATCGAATCTGATGCGGCTCTTGAGCGACGGTTTGCAACTGTTCAAGTTGATGAACCGACAACTGATCAAACACTGCAAATCTTGCGTGGATTACGACCAAAATATGAAGAACATCACCATGCTAAGATTACTGACGAGGCTCTAGAACAAGCAGTTAAATTATCGGATCGTTATATTGCCGATCGGTTCTTGCCAGACAAAGCAATTGATCTTATTGACGAATCAGCAGCAATGGTGCGGATTGATGCAGAAGATAAGAAAAATCGGCAGCCATCATTAGCACATCAATTAGAAGAGCTGCGTGAACAAAAAGAAGAGGCGATCGATAATCAGGATTTTGATAGGGCAGCAACTTTACGCCAACAAGAATTAGTAGTAAAAGATAAACTTGAGCGTAAAGAGCAACGTGATCAAAAAAAGGATTCTCATGATTATAAGCTTCAAGTTAGCGGGGAAAATATCGCCCAAGTTGTTGCTGAATGGACTGGTGTTCCGTTGACACAATTAAAAAAGAGTGAAAGCGAGCGGTTAGTAAACCTTGAAAGAGTCCTTCACCAACGGGTAATTGGCCAGGATGAAGCAGTTTCGGTGGTAGCAAAGGCAATTCGTCGTGCAAGAAGCGGGTTAAAGGATCCGCGACGGCCAATTGGATCATTTATGTTTTTAGGTCCTACTGGAGTCGGTAAAACCGAACTAGCAAAGGCATTAGCTGCAGCTATCTTTGGATCAGAAGATAATATGATTCGGATTGATATGTCTGAATATATGGAAAAGTATAGTACAAGTCGGTTAATTGGTGCTGCTCCTGGATATGTGGGTTATGATGAAGGAGGGCAGTTGACTGAAAAAGTTCGGCAACATCCATATTCTGTAGTATTATTAGATGAAGCGGAGAAAGCTCATCCGGATGTCTTTAATCTCTTGTTACAAGTATTAGACGATGGCTATTTAACGGATGCTAAAGGCCGTAAAGTCGACTTTAGAAACACGATTATTATTATGACTTCTAACCTTGGTGCGACCCAGCTCCAAGACGAAAAAGAAGTTGGATTTGGCGCAAAAGATATGTCTCAAGATTATTCTGCGATGGTAGGAGCGATTAAACAACAAATGAAGCTTTATTTCCGTCCAGAATTTTTGAATCGGATTGACGAGACTATTATTTTCCACTCCCTACAAAAGAAGGAACTTCACCAAATAGTCAAATTAATGGTTGCTGACCTCAGTAAGCGGATAAGTGAACAAGGTATCAACCTAAAAGTTACGCCAGCAGCAATTGATTTAATTGCTAAGTTAGGTTATGATCCTGCTTATGGTGCAAGACCATTACGGCGTGCTCTTCAAGATCATGTTGAAGACGACTTGAGTACAGGTCTCCTTGATGGTGAGATAAATGTTGGTGATGATGTAACGGTAGGTGCTCATCACGGCAAAATTACTTTTAAGGTAAAAAAAGCTGATGCAGATAAAGCAGTTGAACTAAATTTGAATAAATAATCATAAAGCAGTAGTTACTCGTTTTATATAGGGTGATTACTGCTTTATTGTATGGATACGGTAAGTAAAACATGAATTAGTCTATGATGGGATGTGTTGTTTTTTTAAAATGAAATAAACATTTTTACAAAACTTGTTCTCTACTGATAACGTGAAAATTATATTGGGAAATATTCGTTTATCACATTTTGCGATTATTTTTCCAAAAGAGTTGTCAAAAGATAAGCTATAGTTTTATAATGTGTTTATCAGATAATTAATAACAAAAAATAGGGGATGAACATTAAATGAAGCGTGCGGAACAATTAGAAAAAACAAGACAAGCAATTTTAAAAACCGCAACAAAATTATTTTTACAAAAAGGCTTTGGTGAAACTTCAACTCGTGATATTGCAAAACAAATTGGAATAACCCAGCCAGCCTTGTACCACCACTTCAGCGACAAGGAAGTTCTGTACCTTGATGTTATGACTAACTTATGTGGCAAAGTGCGTCAAGATATCAATAAGGTAATGAGAAAACATGACTTGACACCTAACGAACAATTATGGCAAATTACAAAAGCATTGAAAAAACATCATCCGTTGAGTATTTATGATCAATATAACCAGGCGATGCGGTTACTATCAAAAAGTGCCCAACAGAAGCTTAATATGATTTTTACGATGGATTATTTAGAACCGATTGCAGCCTTTTTCCGTCAACCGGAAGTTGAGCTACGTCCGGATATTCTTCCTAAAGAAGCTGCCGAATTATTTATTGCTGGTTTAACACCAATTTTTGGTACTTCCCAATTAATTGGGGGGCATTCAATTACCCCAGAACAGCGTGACCAATTAATCCTAGACTGCATTATTAATGGTTTGTCAAATTGGGGCGGAAAAGGATAAAAAACTTTATAAAAAGTATTGACAAAATTTAATAGAACTTATATACTTAAATAGTATGTAATTGTGAGTTCATTTGAATCTGGTGATCTATTGTCCATCAGATTCTGCATAAAAAGCCAAAGACAGTTAATTAACTGTTTTTGGATTTTTTTTGCTCAAAAGTTGCTTTTTTGGCAAATTGTAACCAAAATGTAACATTTAAATGTGCTCGCGGAATAAATTAGAGAGGTGAACAGTTTGGCTGGACATTTAGTTAAATACGGTAAGCACCGTACCCGTCGTAGCTACTCGCGAATTAAAGAAGTTCTCGAATTGCCTAACCTTATTGAAATTCAGACCGATTCTTACAATTGGTTTATGGATAAAGGTTTACGGGAAATGTTTGATGACATTATGCCAATTGATGATTTTCAAGGTAAGCTTTCCTTGGAATTCGTTGACTATCAACTTTTAGAACCTAAGTACACTGTTGACGAAGCTCGTGAACACGATGCTAATTACTCAGCACCACTTCATGTTACTTTACGGTTAACTAACCATGAGACTGGTGAAATTAAGTCCCAAGATGTATTCTTTGGTGATTTCCCACTAATGACTGACCAAGGTACTTTCATTATTAATGGGGCTGAACGAGTTATTGTTTCACAATTAGTTCGTTCACCTGGTGTCTACTATAGTGAAGAAGATGACAAAAATGGTCGGCCAAACTACGGTGCTACTTTTATTCCTAACCGTGGTGCATGGCTAGAATACGAAACCGACGCTAAGAATGTATCATACGTACGGATTGACCGAACCCGTAAATTACCAATGACTGAATTAATTCGTGCATTGGGCTTTGGATCTGATGACGAGATTATTGATATGTTTGGTGGCGATAGCGAAACGTTATCATTAACTTTAGATAAGGATGTTCACAAGAATACTGAAGACTCACGGGTTGAAGAAGCATTAAAGGACATCTATGAACGTCTTCGTCCAGGTGAACCAAAGACTGCTGATTCTGCACGAAGTCTTTTGACGGCACGGTTCTTTGATCCTAAGCGTTATGATATGGCCCCAGTTGGTCGTTACAAGACTAATAAGAAGTTAATGCTGAAGTACCGTTTACTTGGTGAAACTTTGGCTGAGACTTTGGCTGATCCTGATACTGGTGAAGTTTTGGCACAAAAGGGCGACACAGTTACTAAGGAACTCCTTAAAAAACTAGAACCTTATCTTGATCGTGATGACTTTAAGACTATTACTTATACACCATCTGATGAAGCTGTAGTTACTGAACCAGTTAAGCTTCAAAAGATTTTAGTATATTCTAAGACTGATCCTGATCGTGTTGTGCCAATCATTGGTAATGGTCACATTCCATTAGAATACAAGCATATTGAACCTGCTGATATCCTTGCATCATTAAACTACTTCTTTAACTTGCAAGAAGGTATTGGTACTACTGATGATATTGACCACTTGGGTAACCGTCGTATTCGTTCAGTTGGTGAATTACTTCAAAACCAATTCCGGATTGGCCTTGCCCGGATGGAACGTGTTGTTCGTGAACGGATGTCAATTCAAGATCCGGATACCGTTACACCACAACAATTAATTAATATTCGGCCGGTAGTTGCTTCTATTAAAGAATTCTTTGGTTCATCGCAACTTTCCCAGTTCATGGATCAAACGAATCCATTAGGTGAATTAACTCATAAACGGCGTCTTTCTGCCCTTGGACCTGGTGGTTTAACTCGTGACCGTGCCGGATATGAAGTGCGGGACGTTCACTATACCCACTATGGACGGATGTGCCCAATTGAAACTCCTGAAGGGCCGAACATTGGGTTGATCAACAGTTTATCCTCATATGCTCGGGTAAATAAGTACGGTTTCATTGAAACACCATACCGGCGTGTCTCCTGGAAAGACCACAAAGTTACTGATAAGATCGACTACTTAACTGCCGATGAAGAAGATAACTTCATTATCGCTCAGGCTAACACCCCATTAAATGATGATGGTTCCTTTGTTGATGACCAGGTTATGGCTCGTGATAAGGATGACTACATCGAAACTAGCGTGGAAAACATTGACTACATGGATGTTTCTCCTAAGCAAGTTGTTTCTGTTGCCTCTGCTTGTATCCCATTCCTTGAAAACGATGACTCCAACCGTGCATTAATGGGTGCTAACATGCAGCGTCAAGCAGTCCCATTGATTAATCCGCATGCTCCATTAGTAAGTACTGGTATTGATTACAAAGCTGCCCATGACTCTGGAGTTGCTATGATTGCCAAGAAACCTGGGACGGTTGAATATGTGGATGCTCGTGAAGTTCGTGTTCGTGAGGAAGATGGTACTTTAGATACTTACAAGTTGATGAAGTTCCGTCGGTCAAACGGTGGTAAGAACTATAACCAACGGCCAATTGTTAAGGTTGGTGAACATGTTGATGCCGATGATGTATTAGCAGATGGCCCGTCAATGGAACAAGGTGAATTAGCCCTTGGACAAAATCCATTGATTGCTTTCATGACTTGGCAAGGATACAACTTCGAAGATGCCATTGCTATTAATGAACGGTTAGTTAAGGATGATGTTTATACATCTATCCATATCGAATCTTACGAATCTGAAGCACGTGAAACCAAGCTTGGACCTGAAGAAATGACTCGGGAAATTCCAAACGTTGGTGATGACGCGTTGAAAGACCTTGACGAAAATGGGATTGTACGTGTTGGTGCTGAAGTTCATGATGGAGATATCCTAGTTGGTAAGGTTACGCCAAAGGGAATGACTGAATTATCCGCAGAAGAACGGTTGCTTCATGCAATTTTTGGTGAAAAGTCGCGTGAGGTTCGTGATACATCCTTGCGTGTTCCTCATGGTGGCGGCGGTATTATTCAGGATGTTAAGGTATTCACTCGTGAAAACGGTGATGAATTAGCTCCTGGTGTAAACACAATGGTTCGTGTATATATTGCTCAAAAACGTAAGATCCAAGTTGGGGATAAGATGTCTGGACGTCATGGTAATAAAGGTACTGTTTCAATTGTGGTTCCTGAAGAAGATATGCCATACATGCCAGATGGTACTCCTATCGACATTATGCTTAGTCCCATGGGTGTGCCTAGTCGTATGAATATTGGACAGCTTCTTGAATTGCACTTGGGGATGGCTGCCCGTCGTCTTGGCATCCATATGGCTACTCCAGTATTTGATGGTGCTTCGGATAAAGATGTTTGGGATGCTGTTAGAGAATCAGGATTCCCAGAAGATGGTAAGACGATTCTTTATGATGGCCGTACGGGTGAACCATTTGAAAATCGGATTGCTGTTGGTTCAATGCATTACCTTAAATTAGCCCACATGGTTGATGATAAGATTCATGCCCGTTCAACTGGACCTTACTCACTTGTTACTCAACAGCCATTAGGTGGTAAGGCACAATTTGGTGGACAGCGGTTTGGTGAAATGGAAGTTTGGGCTCTTGAAGCATATGGTGCTGCTTACACCCTTCAAGAAATCCTTACTTACAAGTCAGATGATACTGTTGGTCGTGTTCGGACTTACGATGCAATTATCAATGGTCAACCAATTCCTAAGCCAGGTGTTCCAGAATCATTCCGTGTTCTTGTTAAAGAATTACAAGCATTAGGTCTTGATATGAAAGTTCTTGATGGAAATAATAAGGAAATTCAACTAAAGAACATGGACGAAGATGATGATGAAGTTGTTAATGTTGATGCTTTGGCTAAGTATGCAGAGCAACACAAGACAGATGAAAAGAATAATGAAGAAGATAAGTCTGAAACAACTTCTACAACTACCGATGACAAGACTAATCAAAATTAATATTTAGGTTGCTACGGTTTACTGAAATAAGGAGGAACATCCTTTGATTGATGTCAATAAATTTGAAAGTATGCAGATCGGTCTGGCATCTCCAGATAAGATCCGTAGTTGGTCATATGGTGAAGTAAAGAAGCCTGAAACGATTAACTATCGGACATTGAAGCCAGAAAAGCAAGGTCTGTTTGACGAACGAATCTTTGGCCCAACCAAGGATTACGAATGTGCTTGTGGAAAGTACAAACGTATCCGTTACAAAGGTCGTGTTTGTGACCGTTGTGGTGTTGAAGTTACAAGTGCAAAAGTTCGTCGTGAACGAATGGGACACATTGAGTTAGCTGCTCCTGTATCTCATATTTGGTACTTTAAGGGAATCCCAAGTCGGATGGGACTTGTATTAGATATGAGTCCACGTTCACTTGAAGAAGTTATTTACTTTGCTTCATACGTTGTTCTTGATCCGGGTGATACACCACTCGAAAAGAAGCAACTTTTAACAGAAGCAGAATATCGTGATAAAAAGGCAGAATACGGCGACCGGTTTAAAGCTGAAATGGGTGCTGCTGCCATTCAAAAACTTTTAGCAGACGTTGACTTGGATAAAGAAGCTGCTGAATTAAAAGAAGAACTAAAAGAAGCTACTGGTCAAAAGCGGACGCGCGCTATTCGCCGTCTTGATATTCTTGAAGCATTCATTAAATCAGGAAATAAGCCTGAATGGATGGTAATGGATGTAATTCCAGTTATGCCACCAGACTTACGGCCAATGGTCCAACTTGAAGGTGGACGGTTTGCAACATCTGATTTGAACGACTTATACCGGCGGGTAATCAACCGTAATAACCGGTTAAAGCGTCTTCTTAAGTTGCAAGCGCCTGGAATTATTGTTCAAAATGAAAAACGGATGTTACAAGAAGCAGTTGATGCTTTGATTGATAATGGACGGCGCGGTCGTCCGGTTGCTGGACCTGGTAATCGTCCATTGAAGTCTCTTTCACACTTGCTTAAAGGTAAGCAAGGACGTTTCCGTCAAAACTTGCTTGGTAAGCGGGTTGATTACTCTGGTCGTTCAGTTATTGATGTTGGTCCATCACTTAAATTGAACCAAATGGGACTACCAGTACCAATGGCTCTTGAGTTATTTAAGCCATTTATTATGCACGAATTGGTTAAGCGGGGCCTTTCTGCCAATGTTAAAGCAGCTAAGCGTAAGATTGACCGCAGTGATGATGATGTCTTTGATGTATTAGAAGATGTTATTAAAGAACACCCAGTTCTCTTAAACCGGGCACCTACTCTGCACCGTTTAGGAATCCAAGCCTTTGAACCAATTTTGGTTTCTGGTAAATCAATGCGTCTTCACCCACTAGTATGTTCAGCTTACAATGCCGACTTTGATGGGGACCAGATGGCTATTCACGTTCCATTATCGGACGAAGCCCAAGCAGAAGCACGGTTATTGATGCTTGCTGCTCACCACATCCTTAGTCCTCGTGATGGTGAACCAATTGTTTCGCCATCACAGGATATGGTTATCGGTAACTACTACATGACTACTGAAGATAAGGGTCGTGAAGGTGAAGGAATGATCTTTAAGGACACTGATGAAGCTGAACTCGCATACCGTAATGACTATGTTTCATTACAAACACGGGTAGGGGTTCAAGTATCGGCATTCCCTGATAAGCCATTTACTGATGAGCAACGTAACAAGATTATGGTAACAACTGTTGGGAAACTTCTTTTCAACCGGATCATGCCAGAAGATTTTGCTTACATTAATGAACCTACTGATGCTAATATTCAAAATGGGGTTGATGATCGGTTCTTCTTAGATCCTGGTGAAGATATTCATGAGTATTTAGAAAATGCTCCATTAGTTCCACCATTTAAGAAGGGCTTCTTGTCAGACCTTATTGCGGAAGTATACAAGCGGTACAAGGTTACAAAGACATCCCAATTCTTAGACCGAATCAAAGATTTAGGATACTATGAATCAACAATTTCTGGGTTAACAACTGCTATGTCTGATATTCATGACTTGCCAGAAAAACCAGAAATTCTTGAAAAAGCACAAAAACAAGTAGCTCTTATTACTAAACAGTTCCGTCGTGGTTTAATTACTGATGATGAACGATACGAACGAGTAATTGGCGCTTGGAACGATGCTAAAGATGAAGTTCAAAACAAGCTAATTGAGCACATGGACATCCATAATCCAATTAACATGATGTCTGACTCTGGTGCTCGTGGTAACATTTCAAACTTTACGCAGTTAGCTGGTATGCGGGGATTGATGGCATCACCAAATGGTAAGATTATGGAATTGCCGGTTAAGTCAAACTTCTATGAAGGACTTTCTGTGTTGGAAATGTTTATTTCATCACACGGTGCTCGTAAGGGTATGACTGATACTGCCTTGAAGACTGCCAACTCAGGTTACCTAACTCGTCGACTTGTTGATGTTGCCCAAGACGTTGTTGTTCGTGAAAAAGACTGTGGAACTGATCGTGGCCTTGAAGTTACTGCTATTACTAACGGTAACGAAATGATTGAACCGCTTTATGATCGGATTATGGGTCGTTACACGATGAAGTCTGTCTTTGATCCTAAGACTGGGGAAAAGATTGTTGACAAGAACGTGCTTATTGATGAAGCAATGGCCCAAAAGATTGTTGATGCTGGTGTTAAGAAGGTAACTATTCGTTCAGCATTTACTTGTAACACTGAACATGGTGTTTGTGAACGTTGTTACGGCCGAAATGCTGCGACTGGTGACCGGGTAGAAGCTGGTGAAGCTGTTGGTACTGTTGCTGCCCAATCAATTGGGGAACCTGGTACACAGTTAACCCTTCGGAACTTCCACACTGGTGGGGTTGCTGGTAATGATGATATTACCCAAGGTCTTCCACGTATCCAGGAAATTGTTGAAGCTCGTAATCCTAAGGGTCGTGCTACAATTACTGAAGTTACTGGTGAAGTGGTATCAGTTGAAGAAAATCCAGCTGAACGGACCAAAGATGTCACTATTAAAGGTGAGACTGACACTCGGACATATACATTACCTATTACTGCACGGATGAAAGTTGCTGAAGGTGACTTTATTCACCGTGGTGCACCACTGAATGAAGGTTCAATTGATCCTAAGGAATTAATTCAAGTTCGTGATGTACTTTCAACAGAAACTTACCTCTTAGCGCAAGTTCAAGGGGTTTACCGTATGCAGGGTATCGACTTGCTGGATAAGCACGTTGAAATTATGATTCGTCAAATGATGCGGAAAGTACGGGTAATGGATCCTGGTGATACAGATCTCTTACCGGGTCAATTGATGGATATTAGTCAATTCCGTGATGCTAATAAGGATACGTTGATTGCTGGAAATATTCCAGCTACCGCACGTCCAGTTATTCTTGGTATTACTAAGGCTGCCCTTGAAACAAATAGTTTCCTATCAGCCGCTTCATTCCAAGAAACAACACGGGTATTAACTGATGCTGCTATTCGTGGTAAGAATGATCCATTAGTTGGATTGAAAGAAAATGTTATTATTGGTAAGATTATTCCTGCAGGTACTGGTATGAGTGCTTACCGGAATATCAAGCCAAAGGAAGTTAGTGTTGCTGCCTACTCAATTAAAGACATTGAGGCAAAATTAAAAGAAGAAGACAAGCAAAACTAAGTTATTATAAAAAAGGCAATGGTTGACCGGTTTGGTACCATTGCTTTTTTTATTTAGATGAGGTGATTACTTGGCAAAAAAATATCAAATAGAGATTCCGGAGTCAGCGTTTGAAAAAACGGATTTTTCTACAAATGAAGAATTATCTCTTAGTGTGAATCACAAACAAATAAATATTCGACCAGTAAAAGTAAGTGAGCAGTTACCTAAGATTAATATTTTTTGGTATATTACACCAGCAATTATTTTATCGGTTGTATTCCTAGTATTTGTTAGTCTACAGAAGATTACTACCATTCCAATAACTGGTAGTGACTATTCCATTGCTAATGGAGCATTACTATTGGGAGTTTGCAGTGGGGTGCTGTCATTTTTAGTGACCTTTATCGTTACCAAAATTTTAGGTAAGGGACCTAGTAAAGATTTTTATTGGCGTAGTTTGCCAACAATTACTATTGCTTGTGGCCTTATTATCGCTTTTTCTTTTTCAGCAATATTTTGGCTTTTTGAACAAATGTTTAAAGGTGCTCGCTTTGATATTTATACTGCAACTTGCTTTATTTTTGTAATATTAGCGGTATTAAATTATATTATGATAAATTTAGCGTTAACTCTGTCATCAGGGGTGATAACTAATTTACTTACGATTATGATTATTAGCGGAATGCTGTTCTCAATGTTGACGAATTCTTCTCGTGATTGGTGGCGGTATAATTTTAGCTTTCTTGGAACAGCTAAAAATTCAACAAGTTTCCAGTTTAATATAACTTTGATTTTTACAGGATTATTAATGATTGCGCTAGTTGATTATTTATTTGTCAGTATTCAACGCCGATATCATGGTTACAAAATTCAGGTTTTACGTTGGTTATTAATTATGCTAGCTATCTGTATTGCGTCTATTGGTGTTTTTCCTAATAATCCCCAATTTCATGTATTGCATGATCGGATTTCAATGTGGCTTGTTTATATTATGCTTATTTTGATCGTAGTGATTAAGTGGGTTTTACCAGAAGTAACTAAACAATTTTTAACAGTTTCCTATACTATTGGAATAGTGATGAGTGTTGAATATATTGTTTTTAAGCTTACCGATTACCTATCGTTAACGGCATTTGAGTTATTTGAGTTCGGATTAGCTTTTTCTTGGTTATTGTTATTACTGCAAAACATTGAAAACCTAGCCCAGTTTGGGCAAAACCTTTTTGTAATAAAGATAAAGCCAATTAACAAAAAAGAATAATCAGCGTTAAAAACTTCTCACGGATATTTAGTTTTATGTGAGAAGTTTTTTAGCATCCTTGTAAAAAAAGGCTAAGTAAGGTACTTAATGATAAAGCAGGGATAAGAGGTAACTTTTTCTCGTGTGTATATAGGAAAAAGAAAAGCATAACTAACGAGCTTGCTTGAATAATCAAAAGAGTTTGCTGCCATCCCCAGATAATACAGACAAAAAATAAAAATTCAATATCACCACTGCCGAGTGCGCCAGTAAAATTTGAAAATAATAGTAAGGAAATAGCGATAGTACTAGCAGCTATAAGGTTATGAAAATAGTTTTGAGGAATTGATAAAAAAGTTATGGGCAGTAGTCCCAATAATGCAATCGAATATATGATATTAGCAAAGAAATCAGTCGACGTTAAAAAGATAAGACTCATAATAAAGAGAAGAATTATTGAATCATGTAAAAGGTCCAAATTTGCTAAGCTTACAAAAGCAGTTCCAGAGATAAGTTCAGCAATTGGTAAGTATATGTTAATTTTATGGTTACAGAAAAAGCAACGGCCCTGAAGGAAAATAAAACTAAGAATCGGGATGAGTTGCCACCAAGGTAAAATGTGCGAACAATTATTACAACAAGATCGGTAAGGCGTAATTAGCGACTTTTGCTCTACTAAGCGCTGACTACAAGATACAATAAATGAAGCTAGACAAGAAGCGAATATAAATAAGATAAGAAATAGCATTATAATACCTCCCAATTATATAAATACGTATTTTTGGGGAAAATGCACTTAATAAATTTAAAAAGAATTTATTAGGGAGTCGTTGACAATCAAATGAGAGCGTGATAGTCTATTTAAGGTGCTTTTTTAGCAACGGAGTGTCTGTCGTTGGGCAGATGCGTCAACGAAGGCACGTAAATTGTATAACATATGCAGGAATTTTTTTATTCATTAAAAAGAACCGCCTGGATGTGTGGACTTAACTTAAGGAAGGGGAAAGAATAATGCCAACCATTAACCAATTGGTACGTAAAGGCCGTAAGAGCCACAAGGGTAAGTCAAAGTCACCAGCCCTTGGTTATGTTTACAACACTTTCAAGAAAGAAGAAATTAAGACTCCATCACCACAAAAGCGTGGGGTTGCTACTCGTGTGGGTACTATGACTCCTAAAAAGCCTAACTCAGCTTTACGGAAGTATGCCCGTGTACGTCTTTCAAACTTAATCGAAGTTACTGCTTATATTCCTGGTATTGGTCACAACCTCCAAGAACACTCGGTTGTTTTAATTCGTGGTGGTCGTGTTAAGGATTTACCTGGGGTTCGTTACCACATCATCCGTGGTACTCTAGATACTGCTGGTGTTGAAGGCCGTATGCAATCACGTTCTAAGTACGGTGCTAAGAAACCTAAGGACAAGAAGTAATTTTAAGGAGGAGTTAAGTAATGCCACGTAAAGGACATGTACAAAAGCGTGAAATTTTACCAGATCCAATGTACAACTCAAAGTTGGTTACTAGCTTAATTGATCACTTGATGATTGATGGTAAGCGTGGAACTGCAACTAAGATTTTATACGCAGCTTTTGATGAAATTAAGAACGAAACTGGTAACGATCCAGTTGAAGTATTCCAACAAGCTATGGAAAATGTAATGCCTGTTTTGGAAGTTAAGGCTCGTCGTGTTGGTGGTTCTAACTACCAAGTTCCGATTGAAGTTCGTCCAGACCGTCGTACTACATTAGGCCTTCGTTGGATTGTTCAATACGCACGTTTGCGTGGAGAACACACAATGGTTGAACGGCTTGCACGGGAAATTATTGATGCTTCAAACAATACTGGAGCTTCAGTTAAGAAGCGTGAAGATACGCACCGTATGGCAGAAGCCAACCGTGCATTCGCACACTACCGCTGGTAATAATCACTGTCAATTGATACTGGTTATTTAACTAGTTTCAGTAAAGGGTGACGTAAATTATGTATAGACGTCACCCTCTTTTTTGAAAATAATGCTAAAATAAGTATGACCATATTTTGGAAGGAGATACTCTTTTAAGATGGCTAATAAACGTGAATACCCACTTGCTAAGACTCGTAACATCGGTATCATGGCACACATCGATGCCGGTAAAACGACTGCAACTGAGCGGATTCTTTACTACACTGGTAAGATTCACAAGATTGGTGAAACCCATGATGGTGCTTCACAAATGGACTGGATGGATGAAGAAAAGGAACGTGGTATTACTATTACGTCCGCAGCTACTACTGCTGTTTGGAAAGATAACCGGATCAACATCATTGATACCCCAGGACACGTGGACTTTACTGTCGAAGTTGAACGTGCGTTGCGGGTTCTTGATGGTGCCGTAACCGTTCTTGATGCACAAGCTGGTGTTGAACCACAAACTGAAACTGTTTGGCGTCAGGCTGACCAATTTAACGTTCCACGGATTGTTTTTGCTAACAAGATGGATAAGATTGGTGCTAACTTTGACTATTCAGTTCAAACTATTAAGGATCGTTTGAATGTTACACCATTACCTATTCAAATGCCAATTGGTGCTGAAGATGATTTCATTGGTTTGATTGACTTAGTAAAGATGGTTGCCTATGTTTATGATGAAGACAAATTAGGTACCAACTGGGACACTGTTGATATTCCTGATGATATGAAGGAAGAAGCTCAAAAGCGTCACGATGAAATGATTGAAACGTTAGCGGACATTGATGATAGTCTTATGGAAAAATACCTTGAAGGTGAAGAAATTTCAGTAGACGAAATCAAGGCTGCTATTCGGAAGGGTACTTTGGAAGAACAAATTTTCCCTGTATTAGCTGGTTCAGCTTACAAGGATAAGGGTATCCAAATGATGCTTGACGCTGTTATTGACTACCTTCCATCACCACTTGATGTTAAGCCATTTGTTGCTCATGATGCTGAAGGTAATGAAATTGAATTGACTGCTGGTGATGATAAGCCATTCGCAGCATTAGCATTTAAGATTGCTACTGACCCATTCGTTGGTCGTTTGACATTCTTACGTGTATACACTGGTTCTCTTCAATCAGGTTCATATGTTCTTAATGCAACTAAGGACAAGCGTGAACGTATTGGTCGTTTGCTTCAAATGCACTCTAACCAACAACAAGAAATTCCAGAAGTATTCTCCGGTGATATTGCCGCCGCTATTGGTTTAAAGAATACTACTACTGGTGATTCATTAACTGATCCTGATCACCCGCTTCAACTTGAATCTATGGACTTCCCTGAACCAGTTATTCAAGTTTCAGTTGAACCTAAGTCAAAGGCTGATCAAGATAAGATGGATAAAGGTCTTCAAAAGTTAGCTGAAGAAGACCCTACCTTTAAGGCTGAAACAAACCCTGAAACTGGTGAAACTTTAATTGCTGGTATGGGTGAACTTCACTTGGACATCATCGTTGAACGTCTTCGTCGGGAATTCCACGCTGAAGTAACTGTTGGTAAGCCACAAGTTTCTTACCGTGAAGCATTTACTAAGACTGCAAGCGCCCAAGGTAAGTTTGTTCGTCAATCTGGTGGTAAAGGTCAATACGGTGATGTATGGATCGAATTTACACCACTTAAAGAAGGGGAAGGATTCGAATTTGAAGATGCCATCGTTGGTGGTGTTGTTCCTCGTGAATTTATCCCTGCTGTTGAACAAGGATTGAAAGAAGCAATGCAAAATGGTGTTCTTGCAGGATATCCACTTGTTGATATGCATGCTAAGCTCTATGATGGTAGTTACCACGAAGTCGATTCCAGTGAAGCTGCCTTCAAGGTTGCTGCATCATTAGCACTTAAGAACGCTGCTAAGAAAGCAGATCCTGTTATCCTTGAACCAATCATGAAGGTTGATATCGTTGTTCCACAAGACAACATGGGTGACGTTATGGGTCAAGTAACTGCTCGTCGTGGTACCATCGATGGTATGGAAGAACGTGGAAATGCTCAACTTATTCACTCATTTGTTCCACTTTCAGAAATGTTTGGTTACGCTACTGCTTTACGTTCTGCTACTCAAGGACGTGGTACCTTCACAATGACTTTCGACCACTACTCAGCTGTTCCTAAGTCTGTTCAAGAAGATATTATTAAGAAAAACGGTGGCAATAACTAATTATTGATACCTAGATCTCAAATCCATCAAAAAGGATTGTAGCTTGATTGCTACAATCCTTTTTCTTATAAAAGAAAGTATTATTGCTTACACTGTTAGGCAATTAAATTTATGACTATTTGATTAACCAAATACTAAAAATATAGAAATTTAAAGAGAAACAGTAAATCTTTAGCTTGCTTTTAGCTATGATCTAAAAGAATGAGCGTTGGCCTTTTGGATTTGCGAAACTCTTAAAATACTAAAAAGCACCACAAAAGTTTACAAAAATATTTCAATCGAAATTATTTTAATAATTCCCTTGAACTAATCCTATTTCTTTAGTATTATGGATAGGTGCTTGAGCTTTGGAGGTATATTTGCCTTACCCCCATAGTGTTTAAGCTGCGAAGCGTTGATGCGGAAGGTTGCGACACACCCGGCCGCTTTGCCACAGGATGTGGCGGTAATTTCCGCGGAGCTAGTCAAATTTCAAATCTGACGAAGGAGGGAACATAATGGCAAAACAAAAGATTCGTATTCGGTTAAAGGCTTATGAACACCGTATTTTAGACCAATCTGCTGATAAGATTGTTGAAACCGCTAAGCGGACAGGTGCTCAAATTTCAGGTCCTATCCCGTTACCAACTGAACGGACTATTTACACTGTTATCCGTTCACCACACAAATTCAAGAAGTCACGGGAGCAATTCGAAATGCGCACCCACAAGCGTTTGATCGATATTGTTGACCCAACACCAAAGACTGTTGATTCATTAATGAAGCTCGATCTTCCTAGTGGTGTTGACATTGAAATTAAGCTTTAATTACTAGATTAAGAATATACATAAAACATAAAATTGGAGGTGTACTCATGACCAAAGGAATCTTAGGTAAAAAGGTTGGAATGACTCAAGTATTCACTGATAATGGTGAATTAGTTCCAGTTACTGTTATTGATGTAACACCAAACGTTGTAATGCAAATTAAGACCGTTGAAAATGATGGTTACAGTGCTGTACAACTTGGTTTCGATGACAAGCGGGAAGTTTTGAGCAACAAGCCTGAACAAGGTCATGCAGCAAAAGCAAACACGACCCCTAAGCGCTTCATCGGTGAAATCCGCGACGCTGAATTAGGGGACATTAAAGTCGGAGACGAAGTTAAGGCTGATGTTTTCGCAGAAGGTGAAACTGTCGACGTTACGGGTACTACCAAGGGTCATGGTTACCAAGGTAACATCCACAAGGATAACCAATCCCGTGGACCTATGGCGCACGGTTCTCGTTACCACCGTCGTCCTGGTTCATTAGGTGCAATTATTAACCGGGTCTTCAAAGGTATGAAGCTCCCAGGACGTATGGGTGGCAAGACTGTTACTATGCAACACTTACAAGTTGTTAAGGTAGATCTTGATAATAATGTATTACTCATTAAGGGTAATGTACCTGGTGCTAACAAGTCTTACGTAACTATTAAGAACTCTGTTAAGGCTAACACTAAGAAGAGTCTTAGCAAGCAACACAACAAATAATAAGAAAGGAGGAAGTTAATAATGACTAGCGTTAATTTGTACAAGCAAGATGGTAGCCAAAACGGTACTATCGAATTAAATGCTACGGTATTTGGTATCGAACCAAACGAAAATGCTGTATTTGATGCAATTTTGCGTCAACGTGCCTCATTACGCCAAGGAACCCATGCTGTAAAGAACCGTTCTGCTGTTAGCGGTGGTGGTAAGAAGCCATGGCGTCAAAAGGGTACGGGACGTGCTCGTCAAGGTTCAATTCGTTCACCACAATTCCGTGGCGGTGGTATTGTTTTCGGACCTACTCCACGTTCATACAAGTACAGCCTTCCTCGCAAGGTTCGTCAACTTGCAATCAAGTCAGCCCTTTCTCAAAAGGTTCTTGATAACAGCTTTGTAGTAGTTGATGCATTAAACTTTGATGCACCAAAGACCAAGGAATTCGCTGATGTTATGAGTAACTTAAACGTTGCAGAAAAGACATTAGTTGTTGTTACTGATGACGACAAAAATGCTGCTTTATCAGCACGTAACTTAGCAAATGCTACTGTTGTTACTCCAGCAGGTGTTAACATCTTAAATGTTGTAGATAACCAAAAGATTGTTATCACTAAGTCAGCTCTTTCTCAAGTAGAGGAGGTGCTCGCATAATGGAAGCACGTGACATTATTTTACGTCCAGTTGTTACTGAAGCTTCAATGGCTGGCATGGACGATAAGCGTTACACTTTTGATGTTGATTTACGAGCAACTAAGACACAAGTTAAAAATGCGGTTGAAGAAATTTTTGACGTTAAGGTTGTTAAAGTAAACATCATGAATGTAAAAGGTAAGTTAAAGCGCCAAGGTCGTTACGTTGGATACACTAAACGTCGTCGTAAGGCCATTGTTACTTTATCTGCTGATTCAAATGAAATTAAGCTGTTTAACGATAACAGCGAAAACTAATCACTAAAAAAAGGAGGAATAAACAGTGGGAATTCGTAAATACAAAGCAACCACTAACGGACGCCGTAATATGAACGGTTATGACTTCGCCGAAATCACGAAGACTACACCTGAAAAATCATTGTTGGCTCCGTTAAAGCATACTGCTGGTCGTAACAGTTACGGTCATATTACTGTTCGTCACCGTGGTGGTGGTACTAAGCGTCAATACCGGATTATTGACTTTAAGCGGATTAAGGATGATGTTCCAGCAACTGTTAAGGCAATCGAATACGATCCAAATCGTACTGCCAACATTGCTTTACTTGTTTATGCTGATGGTACTAAGTCATACATCATTGCACCAAAAGGCTTAAAAGTTGGTATGACTGTTCAATCTGGTCCTGATGCTGATATCAAGGTTGGTAATGCTCTTCCATTAAAGAACATTCCAGTTGGTACTGTTATTCATAACATTGAATTAAAGCCAGGTAAGGGTGGTCAACTTGCTCGTTCAGCTGGTGCCTCAGCTCAATTACTTGGTAAAGAAGAAAAATACGTTTTAGTACGTCTTTCTTCTGGTGAAGTTCGTATGGTTCTTGCTACTTGCCGTGCTACTATCGGTACTGTTGGTAATGACGAACACGCTTTAATTATCAAAGGTAAGGCTGGTCGTACACGTTACGCTGGTCAACGTCCACATGTTCGTGGTTCTGTAATGAACCCTAACGATCACCCACATGGTGGTGGTGAAGGTAAGCAACCTGTTGGTTTACCATCTCCTCTTTCTCCATGGGGTAAGAAGACTGTTGGTAAGAAGACACGTTCACACAAAGCTCGTTCAAACAAGTTTATTGTTCGTGGTCGGAAGCGCGGTCCACATACTCGTTAATATTTATATACGTTCTAATACCCGAGAGGAGGTACACTAAATGGGTCGTAGTTTGAAGAAAGGACCTTTCGCTGATGCTTCATTACTGAAGAAGGTTAAGGAGCAGGAAGGTTCTGAAAAGAAGACTGTCATCAAGACATGGTCACGTCGCTCTACCATTTTCCCAAGCTTTATTGGTTACACATTTGCAGTATACGATGGTCGGAAGCACGTTCCAGTTTACGTACAAGAAGACATGGTTGGTCACAAGTTAGGTGAATTTGTTCCTACTCGTACATTCCATGGTCACGCTGCTGATGACAAGAAGACAGGTAAGTAAGGAGGGTGAAGTAAGACATGGCTGAAAACATTACGTCAGCTAAGGCCACTGCTAAGATGGTACGAGTTTCCGCTCGTAAGGTTCGTCTTGTATTAGATGCCATTCGTGGCAAGAGTGTTGCCGAAGCATTTGCTATTTTGAAGTTCACCCCTCGTGGTGCCGCTTCAGATGTTGAAAAAGTATTAAAATCTGCTGTTGCAAACGCTGAAAACAATTTCGATTTAGACCGTGCTTCATTGGTTGTAAGTGAAGCCTTTGCTAATGAAGGACCAACTCTTAAACGGTTCCGTCCTCGTGCTAAAGGTTCTGCTTCTCCAATTAACAAGCGGACTAGTCATATTACAGTGGTTGTTACAGAACGATAGGAGGAATGAATAGTGGGTCAAAAGATCAATCCTAATGGTTTTCGTGTTGGGGTCATTCGTGATTGGACTGCAAAGTGGTACGCAGATAAGGACTTTGCTGATTACCTTAACGAAGACCTTCGGATCCGTAAGTATATTGAAAAGCGACTTGCTGATGCCTCTGTATCAACCGTTGAAATTGAACGTGCTGCTAACCGCGTAAACGTATCAATTCACACAGCCAAGCCAGGTATGGTTATTGGTAAGGGTGGTTCAGAAGTTGAAGCACTTCGTAAAGAACTTAACAAATTAACTGGTAAACGTGTCCACATCAATATTGTGGAAATTAAGAAGCCAGATTTAGATGCACACCTTGTTGGTGAAAGCATCGCACGTCAATTGGAAGCTCGTATTGCTTTCCGTCGTGCAATGCGTGGAGCTATGCAACGTGCTATGCGGGCTGGTGCTAAGGGTATTAAGACTCAAGTTGCTGGTCGTTTGAATGGTGCTGATATGTCACGGGTAGAATCATACTCTGATGGTACTGTTCCATTGCATACTCTTCGTGCTGATATTGATTATTCTTGGGACGAAGCTAACACTACATACGGTGTCCTTGGTGTAAAGACTTGGATTTACCGTGGGGAAGTTCTTCCTACCAAGAAGAACACAAACAATGATGAACAAGGAGGGAAGTAACACATGTTAGTACCAAAACGTGTAAAGCACCGTAAGGTTCAACGTGGCCACATGCGCGGTGAAGCCAAGGGTGGTAAAACAGTTACTTTTGGTGAATTTGGTTTACAAGCTCTTGATTCACATTGGATTAGCAACCGTCAAATCGAAGCTGCTCGTATCGCTATGACGCGTTACATGAAGCGTGGTGGGAAAGTTTGGATTAAGATCTTCCCACAACTCTCATACACAAGTAAAGGTGTTGGGGTCCGGATGGGTAACGGTAAAGGTGCTCCTGAAGGATGGGTTGCTCCAGTTAAACGAGGCAAGGTAATGTTTGAAGTAGGGGGCGTTTCTGAAGAAGTCGCTCGTGAAGCTTTACGTCTTGCCGGTCACAAGTTGCCAGTTCGCACTAAGATCGTACAACGTGAGGAAGTAGGTGGACAATCTAATGAAAAGTAAAGATTACGTACAAGAACTGAATGGATTAACCACTGATAAGCTACTTGACCGTGAAAAGGAATTGAAGGAACAATTGTTTAACTTACGTTTCCAATTAGCAACCGGCCAGTTGGAAAATACCGCAAGTCTTAAGCAAGTACGCAAGGATATTGCACGGGTTAAGACAGTTCTTCGTCAACAACAATTAAACAAATAAGAATACGAAAAGGAGGATTAGCGCATGAGTGAAGAACGTAATGCACGTAAGGTTTACCAAGGCCGTGTTGTTTCTGACAAAATGGATAAGACCATCACTGTTGTAATTGATACTTACAAGAGTGCACCTATCTATGGTAAGCGTGTTAAGTACTCAAAGAAGTATTATGCACATGACGAAAACAACGAGGCTAAGACCGGCGACACTGTACAAATTATGGAAACTCGGCCATTATCAGCTAAGAAGCGTTTCCGTCTTGTAAAGATTGTCGAAAAAGCTGCTACCCTATAATTAGCAGAAAACTCTATATATATTCGTATTCTAATTCTTATTTGTAGATGGAAGGAGGACATTAACCGTGATTCAACAAGAAAGTCGGTTGAAGGTCGCTGATAACTCCGGTGCACGTGAAATCTTAGTTATCAAGATTTTAGGTGGTTCTCGGGTTAAGACAGGTAATATTGGTGACATCATTGTTGCTACTGTAAAACAGGCAACACCAGGTGGCGTTGTCAAAAAGGGTGACGTTGTAAAAGCTGTAGTTGTACGGACTAAGCAAGGTATTCACCGTAAGGATGGTTCATACATTAAGTTTGATGAAAATGCCGCTGTTTTAATTAACAACGACAAGAGCCCTAAGGGTACCCGTATTTTTGGCCCAATCGCTCGTGAGCTTCGTGGAGACGACTTCATGAAGATCGTTTCATTAGCTCCAGAAGTTCTCTAAGATTTAACCGAAAATAAGGAGGTGCACAATCAACATGTTCATTAAAACAGGTGACAAAGTTCGCGTTATCGCTGGTAAAGATAAGGGCAAGGAAGGTACTGTAAAAAGTGTACTTGCTTCTCAAAACCGCGTTATCGTTGAAGGCGTAAATATGGTTAAGAAACACCAAAAGCCAAGCAACTCAAATCCTAATGGTGGCGTTATTGATACAGAAGCTGCAATTCATGCTTCAAATGTAATGCTGATTGATCCTTCAACAAATGAACCAACTCGTGTCGGTTACAAGTTCGTTGATGGTAAAAAGGTTCGTGTTGCAAAGAAGTCAGGTAAAACACTTGACTAATTTATAATGAAAGGAGGAATAACTTCTAATGGAAAACCGTTTGAAAGCTAAATACGAAAATGAAATTCGTCCTGCATTAATCGAAAAGTTTAACTACTCTTCAATTATGCAAGCACCTAAAATTGATAAGATTGTATTGAACATGGGTGTTGGTGATGCAACTACCAACTCAAAGAATCTTGATGAAGCCGTTGAAGAACTTGGCTTGATTTCTGGTCAAAAGCCTTTAATTACTAAGGCTAAGAAGTCAATTGCTGGTTTCCGTCTTCGTGAAGGTATGTCAATTGGTGCTAAGGTAACTTTACGTGGTGAACGTATGTATGATTTCTTGGACAAATTAGTAAATGTTGCTCTTCCACGGGTTCGTGATTTCCACGGTGTAAGTAACAAAGCCTTTGATGGTCGTGGTAACTACACTCTCGGTATCCGTGAACAATTAATTTTCCCAGAAATCGATTATGATAAAGTTAACCGGGTTCGTGGTTTAGATGTTGTAATTGTTACAACTGCTCAAACTGATGAAGAATCACACGAATTACTTGCAAAACTCGGTATGCCGTTTGCTAAATAAAGGAGGTTCCACAAATTGGCTAAAAAATCAATGATTGCTAAGTGCAACCGTCCAGCTAAGTTCTCAAGTCGTGAATACACGCGTTGTGCACGTTGTGGACGTCCGCACTCAGTTTACCGTAAATTCCACCTATGCCGGATTTGCTTACGAGAACTTGCCCACAAAGGACAAATTCCTGGTTTGAAGAAGGCTAGCTGGTAAACAAAAAAACCGACAAAAGGAGGAAAACATCGATGTCTATGAGTGATCCAATTGCAGATTTCTTAACTCGTATTCGTAATGCTAACATGGCTCAACACGAATCTGTTGAAGCACCTGCATCAAAGATGAAGAAGGACATTGCTGAAATCTTAAAGAACGAAGGTTTCATTCGCGATGTTGAATACGTTGATGATAACAAGCAAGGCATCATCCGTGTATTCTTGAAGTACGGTAATGATGGTCAGCGTGTTATTTCTGGCTTAAAGCGTATTTCTAAACCAGGTTTACGTACATACGTTAAGTCTGATGCTGTTCCTAAGGTTCTTAATGGATTAGGAATTGCTATCATCTCAACATCTGAAGGTGTTGTTACTGATAAAGTTGCTCGCGCCAAGAAAATTGGTGGCGAAGTTATTGCTTACGTTTGGTAATAAATTATTATTAGATAGGAGGTGCAAAGATGAGTCGTATTGGTTACAAAGAAATTGATTTACCAAGTAATGTTGAAATTTCTCAAGATGGTAATGTTGTTACTGTAAAAGGACCAAAAGGAACTTTATCTCGTGAAATCTCACCATTAATCAAGATGACTGTTGATGGCAATGTCATTAAATTTGAACGTGATGCTGATACTAACAAGTTAAAGATGTTACACGGTACTACTCGTGCTAACGTTAATAACATGGTTGAAGGTGTTGTTAATGGTTATAAAAAAGTTCTTAAACTTGTTGGTGTTGGTTACCGTGCTCAATTTAAAGGCAACAAATTGATTTTAACTGTTGGTTACTCTAACCCAGTTGAAATGGACAAGCCTGAGGATGTTGACATTAACGTTCCTGATAACACTACTATTGAATTAAGCTCAATTAACAAGGAACACCTTGGTAATTTTGCTGCTGAAGTTCGTGCCGTACGTTCACCAGAACCATACAAAGGTAAGGGTATTCGTTACGAAAACGAACACATTATCCGTAAGGAAGGTAAGACTGGTAAGTAATCTAAAAGGATTATTTAACATTCTTACATATACAATATATATTATAAAAATAAGAGGTGACTGTTGTGATTTCTAAACCAGATAAGAACAAGATCCGTCAACGTCGTCATTTACGCGTTCGCGGTAAGGTTTCTGGTACTGCGGAGCGCCCACGCTTAAGTGTTTACCGTTCAAACAAAAACATTTACGCTCAATTAATTGATGACGTAAAGGGTGTGACGCTCGCAAGTGCCTCCACAAATGATAGTGAAGTAAGTGGAAAGACTAAGACTGAACAAGCTAGTGGTGTTGGTGCTCTAATTGCTAAACGTGCTAGTGAAAAGAACATTACTGAAGTTGTATTTGATCGTGGTGGATATCTCTACCATGGACGTGTTCAAGCCTTAGCTGAAGCTGCTCGTGAAAACGGACTTAAATTCTAGAAAAAAGGAGGAATTACCTGCAATGGCATCATCAGAATTCATTGATCCAGCAAAGTTGGATTTGGACGATCAAGTTGTAGCCATCAACCGAATTACTAAGGTTGTAAAGGGTGGACGTCGGATGCGTTTCGCTGCCTTAGTTATCGTTGGAGACCGTAAAGGTCATGTTGGCTTTGGTACTGGTAAAGCTCAAGAAGTTCCAGAAGCTATCCGTAAGGCTCAAGCTGCTGCTGAAAAGAACTTGATTACTGTTCCTATTGTTGGAACTACTATTCCACACGAAGTTATTGGTGTATACGGCGGTGGAAAAATCATGTTAAAGCCAGCTGTTGAAGGTTCTGGAGTTGCAGCCGGTGGTGCGGTTCGTAACGTTATGGACCTTGCCGGTGTTGCTGATGTTACTTCAAAACGTCTTGGTTCTAATACACCAGTAAATGTTGTTCGTGCAACATTTGAAGGTTTGAAGCAATTAAAGAACGCTGACGAAGTTGCAAAGTTACGTGGTGTTTCAGTAGACCACTTAGCAGAGTAAGGAGGGCACTAAATTATGGCTCAAGTAAAAGTTACCTTAATTCACAGTGTTGCCCACCGTCAACCTACTCAACGCCGGACTGTTAAGGCTTTGGGATTAGGTAAGATTAATAGCTCAGTTATCCTACCAGATAACGCGGCAACACGCGGTCAAATTTTTAAGATCGCTCACTTGGTTTCTGTTGAAGAAGTTAAGTAATTAAAATTAAATAATAAGGAGGTGCCTACCAATGAAGTTAAATGAATTGAAGCCAGCTGCTGGTTCTCGTTCTAAACGTCTTCGTAAGGGTCGTGGACTTTCATCAGGCCATGGTTTTACATCAGGACGTGGTACTAAGGGACAAAAGGCTCATGGAAAGACCCGTTTAGGATTTGAAGGGGGTCAAATGCCTCTTTACCGGCAAATTCCAAAGCGTGGATTTACTAATATCAACCGTAAGGAATATGCAATTGTTAACTTAGCATCATTAAACAAGTTTGATGATGGGACCGAAGTTACTCCACAATTATTGATGGAAAGTGGCTTAGTCAAGAACATGAAGAGTGGCATTAAAGTTCTTGGTAGCGGTAAGCTTGAAAAGAAATTAACTGTTAAGGCTAATAAGTTTTCTGCTTCTGCGGTTTCAGCAATTGAAGCTGCCGGTGGTAAAACTGAGGTGATGTAGTTTGTTCACAGCCGTCAAAAATGCATTCAAGGTAAAAGATATCCGTAAAAAGATTTTCTTTACATTGTTTGTATTGATTGTCTATCGGATTGGGGCAGCGATTACCGTTCCTGGAGTTAATGCTGCTGCTTTGCAGGAGATCTCCTCAACTGGTTTAGCATCAATCCTCAATACTTTTAGTGGTGGTGGGCTAGAGAACTATTCATTATTTGCAATGGGTGTTTCTCCATATATTACTGCCCAAATTGTTGTTCAGCTATTACAAATGGACATTGTTCCTCGTTTTGTTGAATGGAGTAAACAAGGGGAAGTCGGACGGCGAAAACTTAATCAAGCAACCCGATGGTTAACGATTGTACTTGGTTTTATCCAGTCGATCGGTATTACCGCCGGGTTTAATGCATTAAGTACAATTCGTTTGGTTAATCACCCAGGCGTTCAAACATACTTAACAATCGGACTAATTTTAACTGCAGGTACAATGTTTGCTACCTGGATGGGAGATATGATTACTGAACGTGGTTTAGGTAATGGTGTTTCTATGTTAATTTTTGCCGGTATTGTTGCGCAAATGCCAGGTGGTATTCGTCAATTATGGGATGACCAAATTGCTGGTGAATCTGGAAGTGCTTTATGGACAGGAATTGGATTTGTTGTACTTGTTATTGTTGCAATCTTGATTATTGTGGCATTTGTTACATGGGTACAGCAAGCTGAACGGCGTTTACCAATTCAATATACAAGAAGAACAACCACATCACCTTCAAGCAGTTATCTTCCCTTGAAGATTAACGTATCCGGTGTTATTCCCGTTATTTTTGCCGGTTCGTTTATATCAACTCCTCAAACTATTTTGATGGCTTTCCAACAAAATCATGGTGGAGACAGTTGGTATCAAATTATGACGACCATCTTTAACATGCAATCTGGTCCTGGGATCGCACTGTATGTATTTTTGATTGTTGTATTTACCTTTTTCTATGCCTTTGTTCAGGTTAATCCAGAAAAACTTGCTGAGAATTTACAAAAGCAAGGAAGTTATATTTCTGGTGTACGTCCAGGGAAGGGCACACAAGACTATATTTCTTCATTGTTAATGCGGTTAAGTACAGTTGGTTCTTTATTCTTAGGATTGATTTCTTTAATTCCGTTAATTGCAAGTAATGTATGGAATTTAAGCCAGTCTATTGGTTTAGGTGGTACAAGTTTGCTAATTATCGTGCAAATTGCTTTAGATGTTGTCCGCCAATTAAATGGACTAACAATGAAGCGAGAATATATCGGATTTATTCGCGAACCTAAAGGAGGAAATGACTAATGAGTATGAACCTCGTATTAATGGGGCTTCCGGGTGCTGGTAAAGGTACACAAGCTCAAAAAATCGTTGAAGACTTTTCTATTCCTCATATTTCAACTGGGGATATTTTTCGGGCTGCTATGAAAAATAAAACCCCTATGGGAGTAGAAGCTAAGAAATATATTGATAAAGGTGAACTAGTTCCTGATGAAGTTACTAATGGTATCGTTAAGGAACGGTTAGCTCAAGATGATACTAAAGAAGGCTTTATGCTAGATGGTTTTCCACGTAATCTTAATCAAGCTGCGGCTTTAGATAAGATGTTAGCAGAGAGTAATCGTCATCTTGATGCCGTGATCAACATTCATGTTGAGCCGGATGTATTGGTAGAACGGTTAAGCGGACGTTTTATTTGCCGCAATTGTGGTGCTACTTATCATAAAATTTACAATCCACCTAAGGTTGAAGGTACATGTGACATTTGTGGTCATCATGAATTTTATCAGCGTGATGATGATAAACCAGAAACGGTTAAGAATCGTCTAGATGTTAATATTAAGTTGAACACACCACTGGTAGACTATTACCAAAAACAGGGAGTTTTGCACGAAATTAATGGTGAACAAGATATCGACAAAGTCTATGAAGATATCAAGAAAGTATTGACTAACCTAAACTAGATAATAGTTATATCTTGCGTAGATTGAAAACTTATGCTAAACTATGCAAGGTTTATCTATCTGAGTAGTGGAAAGTTGTCTACTTTCCACCATTTTTACGTAATATCTAGAATAGGTAAGGAGGTATTATTTCGTGGCAAAAGCCGATGTGATTGAAGTTGAAGGTAAAGTAACAGAAACTTTGCCTAATGCAATGTTTAAAGTTGAATTGGAAAATGGTGCAGAAATTTTAGCACACGTTTCTGGTAAGATCCGCATGCACTACATTAAGATTTTACCAGGTGACCGTGTAAAAGTTGAAATGTCTCCATATGACCTTACTAAAGGTCGCATCACTTTCCGATTCAAGTAGTTATTGATCAATTACTCTCATAGGAGGATTTATATAATGAAAGTAAGACCATCTGTTAAAAAGATGTGTGAGCACTGCAAGATCGTTAAACGTAATGGTCGTGTTATGGTTATTTGCTCTGCTAACCCTAAGCATAAGCAACGTCAAGGTAAGTAATTTATTATTTAAAGAAATGGAGGTGTAGCCCATGGCTCGTATTGCAGGTGTCGATTTACCTCGTGACAAGCGAATCGTAATCGGCTTGACATATATTTTCGGAATTGGTGATTCTACTGCTAAGAAGATTCTTGAAAACGCTGGTGTATCAGAAGATATTCGTGTTCGTGATTTAACTCCGGACCAAGAAGAAAAGATTCGTGCACAAGTTGACCAAATCCAAGTGGAAGGTGACTTGCGTCGTGAAGTTTCTATGAACATTAAGCGTCTTCAAGAAATCGGATCTTACCGTGGTATGCGTCATCGTCGTGGTTTACCAGTTCGTGGTCAGCATACAAAGAATAATGCTCGTACACGGAAAGGTAAAGCTGTGGCAATCGCTAACAAGAAGAAGTAATTTACTATAATAAAAAAGGAGGTTAGTACTAGATATGGCAACCAAAAAGGGTACGCGTAAGCGTCGTGCAAAAAAGAATGTTGAAACTGGTGTTGCACACATTCACTCAACATTTAACAACACTTTGATTATGATTACCGATGTTCAAGGTAATGCTGTAGCATGGTCATCAGCTGGTGTTTTAGGCTTTAAGGGAAGTCGGAAGTCTACTCCATTTGCTGCTCAAATGGCATCAGAAGCTGCTGCTAAGCAAGCTATGGAACACGGTATGAAGACTGTTGAAGTTGAAGTTAAGGGTCCAGGTTCAGGTCGTGAAGCTGCTATCCGTGCACTTCAAGCAACTGGTTTGGAAGTTACTGCTATTCGTGATGTAACACCTGTTCCTCACAATGGTTCTCGTCCTCCAAAGCGTCGTCGTGTTTAATTGACATTGCTGGAGACAATTATTTCCATCAATTGCCTTTTCGTCTCAAATACGAACCACGTTTTGAAAGGGGTACAAAGATAGAATGATCGAATTTGAAAAGCCAAATATTCACAAAGTTGAAGAAACAGATAACTACGGTAAGTTTGTCGTAGAACCACTTGAGCGCGGTTATGGAACCACTCTCGGTAACTCGTTAAGACGTGTTTTGATTGCATCATTACCAGGTGCCGCAATTACGAGTATGCAAATTGATGGTGTTTTACATGAATTTAGCACTGTTGAAGGTGTAACTGAGGATGTTACGCAGATTATCTTGAATCTAAAAAAAGTTTCCTTAAAAATTGATTCTGAGGATCAAAAGGACCTTGAATTAGATGTTAAAGGACCTGCTGAAGTAACTGCAAGTGATATCCAGGGTGATAATGAAGTTACAATTTTAAATCCTGATCTGCATATTGCAACTGTTGCTGATGGCGCAGAATTACACATCAAGTTAACTGCTGATAAGGGTCGCGGTTACCTTTCTGCTAACGATAATAAGGCCCGGATGGATGATCTTGCAATTGGTGTTTTACCAATTGATTCCATCTATACCCCAATCGAACGTGTAAACTACACTGTTGAAAATGCACGGGTTGGTCAACGTAACGATTATGACAAGTTAACGTTGGACGTTTGGACTGATGGTTCATTGACACCAACTGAGGCAGTTAGTTTAGGTGCAAAGATTTTAACTGAGCACTTGGCTATGTTTGTTGATTTAACTGAAACAGCACAAAATGCTCAAGTAATGGTTGAAAAGGAAGAAACACATAAAGAAAAGATGCTTGAAATGACAATTGAAGAGCTAGACCTTTCTGTACGTTCCTACAACTGTTTAAAGAGAGCTGGTATTAATACTGTTAAAGAATTAACAGATAGAACAGTGTCTGATATGATGAAAGTTCGGAACTTAGGACAAAAGTCGTTAGAAGAAATTAAACTTAAGTTAAACGATCTTGGTGTTTCATTCCGCCAAGATGACTAATTAACATACCAAACGCAAAGGAGGGAACCACTTTATGAGTTACCGTAAATTAGGACGTACAAGTTCACAACGTAAGGCTTTATTACGTGATTTAACTACAGATTTAATCGTTAATGGTCGTATTACAACTACTGAAGCACGTGCAAAGGAAGTTCGTAAGACTGCTGATAAGATGATTACACTTGCTAAGCATGGTGATTTAGCATCTCGCCGTAAGGCAGCTGCATTCATTCGTAATGTTGTTGCTGATGTTAAGGAAGATGGCGATAATATTCGTGTACAATCTGCTCTTCAAAACCTTTTTGAAGAACTTGCTCCAAAGTATGCAGATCGTAACGGTGGTTACACACGCATCTTGAAGACCATGCCTCGTCGTGGTGATGGTGCACCAATGGTTATTCTTGAATTAGTGGACTAATAATCTGTTCATATAATTTTAAATACGTAATAAAGAATCACTATCATTGATAGTATAGAGCGTTACGATGGTGGGGCTATCCCCTAGTCTAGCTTGAATGCGGGAAACCCTCGCGCACTTCGATGGTAAGTGATTTTTTATTTTTAAATTTTTTATAGATAATTTTACTGACTTTGCTAAAATATACTTATTAACTACATAAAAAAGAGAGGAAATGCCGTGGCTGGGATTAAAGTGCGAAATATTACATTCAAATATCCAGATAGTGAGGCACCTGTTTTAAAAAATATTAGTTTTGATATAAGACCAGCTTCGTGGACCGCAATAATAGGTCATAATGGAAGTGGTAAAAGTACCCTTGCTCGTTTGATTGATGGTTTGCTTATTCCTACCACAGGTTCGATTGAAATCGATGGCGTTCGTGTTGATGAGACAACCTTAGGAATAATTCATCAGCAAATAGGTTTTGTATTTCAAAATCCTGAGAATCAATTTGTTGGCGCAACAGTAGCGGATGATGTAGCATTTGGGTTAGAAAACCGACAAATTGCTC
Source organism: Limosilactobacillus walteri (assembly GCF_014830205.1). Taxonomy (NCBI): domain Bacteria; kingdom Bacillati; phylum Bacillota; class Bacilli; order Lactobacillales; family Lactobacillaceae; genus Limosilactobacillus; species Limosilactobacillus walteri. Next base: position 32,645 of record NZ_QORN01000006.1, on the reverse strand, counting down.
CGAAAGAAATGGAAAAAAGAATCGATAGTGCTTTAGAAATGGTAGGAATGACTAAATATAAAGATGTCGAACCAATCAATCTTTCCGGTGGTCAGAAGCAGCGTGTTGCTCTTGCAGGAATTCTAGCGCTGATGCCTGAAGTAATCATTCTTGATGAAGCAACTAGTATGTTAGATCCATTGGCGCGTAAAGAGATTCTTACTTTATTAAAAAAATTGAAAGATGAACAAAACATTTCGATCATCTCTATTACCCATGATCTTAATGAAATTGAATTGGCAGATAATACTATTGTGATAAATAATGCACAGATAGTAAAAGATGGGCCAACCGCTGATGTTTTGAAAAATAAAAAACTATTAACTGAAATTGGCGTCGGCATTCCAGTTAGTCAGCAATTACAATCATTATTGGCGGCACGTGGGATAAATCTACCAAATAAGTATTTAAATTTAGAGGAGTTAAAATATTGGCTAAGTCAGCAGTTACAGTAACAAACCTCCACTATACATATCCAAATACAACTAAAGAAGCTTTAGCTGGAGTTTCGCTAACGATTCAAGAGCAGGACTTTGTTGCAATTGTTGGTCAAACTGGTAGTGGTAAGTCAACGTTAGTGTCATTAATTGATGGATTACTTCAGCCAGTTAGCGGCCAACTTAAGATTGCGGGCCTAGCTATTGACGCAACTACTAAGGCTGATCAACTGAGTAAGATTCACCACCATGTTGGTTTTGTTTTTCAATTTCCGGAGCAACAGCTATTTGCAGAAACAGTTGCTGAGGACATTTCTTTTGGACCACATAATTTAGGATGGTCGGAAAGAAAAATACAAGAAGCAATCGATGAAGCACTAATGAGGGTTGGATTGCCGTTAGAATTGAAAACGCGATCGCCATTTGCGCTTTCCGGCGGTCAAATGCGAAGAGTGGCGATTGCGGGTGTATTGGCAATGCAGCCGGGCATCTTAATCCTTGATGAACCTACTGCTGGCTTAGATACCCAAGCAACCAATGAATTACTTGCGTTAATAAAAAAACTAAATGACAATGGTACGACAATCATAATGGTAACTCATCAAATGGAACAAGTTGCTCGTTATGCTAATCGTGTAATTGCGATGAACGAAGGAGCAATTGTTGCTGATACAACTCCCCAACAATTGTTTAGTTATCCAGATAAATTGACAAAGCTATCTTTAACTTTACCGGCTTCTGTTGAGATTGCTCAGTTTCTTAATAATAATGGAGCAAAATTAGAAAATACGGAGCCGTTGACCCTTGAAGAATTAGCTAATGAAATAGTTAAAGCGATGGAGAAAAATAATGACTAATAAAATTGTCTTTGGAAGCTATGTCCCTGTAAAATCGATCCTTCACCGTCTCGACCCCCGTATTAAACTGATAATGTGTATTGCTTTTGTTATTTTAATCTTTTTTGTCAACAGTGTGTTAACAGCAGTATGGCTTTTTGTGGCGCTATCTATCGCTATTAAATTAAGCAATGTTGGCTTTAAACAATATTGGCAGGGAATAAAGCCGCTTTTCTTGATAATCTTAATTACAGTTGCTTTTCAGATTTTATTTAGTAGTGGTGGTAAAACATATTGGCATTGGGGAATTATGGCGATTACTTATGATGGGTTAATTAATTCTTTAATTATTTTTTACCGTTTTATTGTTATTATTACAGCATCTACGGTTCTCACTGCCACAACTCCTACATTTCAGATTGCTGATGCTTTAGCATGGCTTATGAAGCCACTACGAGTAATTAGAGTTCCGGTAAACCAAATTACGTTAATGCTTTCAATAGCATTACGTTTTGTACCAACCATTATGGATGAAACAAGTAAAATTATGAAAGCACAGCGGGCACGGGGAATGAATTTTAATGACGGTAGTATTTTAACTCGGATCAAACATCTTGTTCCCATTCTTATTCCGCTCTTTGTTAATTCTTTTAAGCGGGCAGAGGAACTCGCAACAGCAATGGAAGCACGTGGTTATGACCCTAATGCCGCTCGGACCCACTATCGACAATTGCTATGGCATGTGCGTGATGCGTGGGCTGGCATAGATATGATGATAGTAACAGTAGGCTTATTTTGCATACGGATATTTTTTTAGTAAGGAAGTAAATAATGTATCGTTATAAAATAACTTTTGCTTACGACGGAACTAACTTTTCTGGGTTTCAAATTCAGCCTAATAAACGGACTGTTGAGCAAACGCTAAAAAATGCAGTAAACAAAATTGCTAAGCATCCTGAGCCGGCAATCTCAGTAATTGGGTCTGGTCGGACTGATGCAGGGGTACATGCAATTAATCAAGTAGCTCATTTTGATATTCCATATCATTTGAGTAACGACTCCATGCGTAAAGCGCTAAATAGTATTTTGCCGTTAGATATTTTGATCAAAAAGGCAGAATTAGTAGATAATGATTTTCATGCTCGTTATAGTGCCCACCGGAAAACCTACCGTTACCGAGTAGATCAAGGGGAGTTTGTTAATCCCTTTAAGCGAAATTATACAGCCCACTTTAAGTATCCCGTTGACTTGAATAAAATGCGTCAAGCAGCACGCGGCTTAATTGGAACACATGACTTTACGAGTTTTGTTGCTTCAGGAAGCCAGGCTAAAAGTAATGTGCGAACAATTGAAAATATTTCAATCAGTCGTGATGAACTGCGCAATGAAGTCGTCTTTGATTTTACAGGAAATGGCTTTTTATATAATCAAGTTCGGATTATGGTTGCCTTTTTACTTGAGGTTGGTGCTGGTCAACGTCCGATAGATGATGTTGAACGTGTATTAGCTGCCAAAGATCGGACCCAAGCAAGAATGACAGCTCCTGCTAGTGGTTTATACTTAGTTAACGTTGATTATGGAACAAATGATGAAAAGGATTGACGTAGCGGTCAGAAGAAAGTATACTAGTCAATGGTATTTCTTTTCCATCTAATAACTCGGTACACTATTATATGCAAAAGAAAAACAAAATTGGAGGACTTAATCGTGAGAACGACATACATCGCAAAACCTGGTGAAGTTGATCGCAAGTGGTACGTTGTTGATGCTAAGGATGTCCCAATGGGTCGTTTAGCATCTGCAGTAGCATCAATTTTGCGTGGTAAGAACAAGCCAACATTTACTCCACACGTTGATACTGGTGATTACGTTATCGTTATCAACGCTGCGCAAGTTAAGTTAACTGGTAAAAAGGCATCTCAAAAGATGTACTACCGTCACTCAAACTACCCTGGTGGTTTGAAGCAACGGACTGCTGGTGACTTCCGTGCAAAGGAACCAGAAAAGTTATTGGAAACTGCTATTAAAGGTATGCTTCCACACAACTCTCTTGGTCACAAGCAAGGTTTGAAGTTACATGTTTATGCTGGTGAAGACCACAAGCATGCTGCACAAAACCCAGAAGTTTTAGACATTACTAACTTAATCTAAGGAGGGAATGGAATTGGCTCAACAAGTACAATACAGTGGTACTGGTCGGCGTAAAGATGCAACCGCACGTGTTCGCTTAGTACCAGGTTCAGGCAAGATTACGATGAACGGCAAGGCAATTGAAGACTACATTCCATTTGCCAACTTACGTGCTATCGTTAACCAACCATTTGGTGTTACTAAAACAGAAGGTCAATACGATGTTTTAGCTAACGTTAATGGTGGTGGATTCTCTGGTCAAGCAGGTGCAGTTCGTCACGGTATCGCCCGTGCACTTCTCGCCGTTGATCCAGACTTCCGTGACGCTTTAAAGAAGGCTGGTCTCTTAACTCGTGACCCTCGTATGAAGGAACGTCGTAAGCCAGGTCTTAAGAAAGCTCGTAAGGCTGCTCAATTCAGTAAGCGTTAATATTTTCGATTATCGCTTCCAAAAAGTATCAGTATTATGCTGGTGCTTTTTTATTTTTAAACATAGTTAATCTAGGATATAATACTGAGTAGATACTTTAAGGAGGTCTAATCTATGAGTAAAAAAGTAGCATTGATCACAGGTGGAAGCCAAGGAATCGGTAAAGCAATTGCTGAGCGATTAGTTAAGGATGGCTTTGCCGTTTCTCTGGTGGCAACTAATAAGGAAAAATTGCAAAAGGTTGCTGATGAAATTAATAATAATAGTGGAGAAGCCTTGCCGATCGTTGCCGACGTTGCTGATCGTGATGAGGTTTTTGCCGCTGTTGAAAAGACTGTTAATCACTTTGGTGAGTTTAACGTTATTGTTAATAATGCTGGATTAGGTCCTACAACACCAATTGATACGATTACACCTGAGCAATTTGAAAAAGTATATGGTGTAAATGTTGCTGGGGTTCTATGGGGCATTCAAGCAGCTCACAAGGCATTTAAGGACTTAGGTCATGGTGGAAAGATTATCAATGCTACTTCGCAAGCAGGGGTTGTTGGTAATCCTAACCTTGCCCTTTATTCTGGGACAAAATTCGCCATTCGTGGAATTACCCAAGTAGTAGCACAAGACTTGGCAACAGAGGGGATTACGGTAAATGCCTTTGCACCAGGGATTGTAAAAACACCAATGATGTATGATATTGCTCATCAGGTTGGCAAGAATGCTGGCAAGAGTGATGAATGGGGAATGCAAACATTTGCGAAGAACATTGCAATGAAGCGGCTTTCGGAACCTGAAGATGTTGCAAATGTTGTTAGTTTCTTAGCTGGTCCCGATTCAAATTATGTAACTGGTCAAACGATTATTGTTGATGGTGGAATGCAATTCCATTAAAATCTTAAGAAATTATAGTTTTAGAAAGGATCATGGCAGTTGGTTGTCACGATCCTTTTTAACTTCTTCTAAAAATCTTGCGATAAATTAACCCAAATTGAATGGATTTTGCTACAATTAATAACTAGTAGAAATGAGGAGGCAAAGCTTGTGGCAAAACGGAAACGGAGAAGCAGCAAACGTCATTCAGGATTAAACTGGTTTGTGGGAATTTTAGCGGTTATTGTTATCTTTTTAGGAGTTTATGTTGGTCATCATTTTTACCGCATTTGGAACCAGCAGCGAATTGAACAGGAAGCACGGGAAAAAGACCGTCGTGCTAAGCAATTATTTATTCAACAGGTTGCTCCAGAAGCGCAGGCAATGCAAAATACGTACCATGTATATGCTTCAATTACAATTGCGCAGGCGATTTTAGAATCTCAATGGGGAACAAGCAAGTTAGCATCCCAGTACCATAATTTATTTGGTATTAAGGGGACAGGTCCCAATTCGCAAGTCATGACCACTAAAGAGTATGTCAATGGCAAATGGATTGTCACCAAGGGCCGTTTTCGGGTTTACGATAGTTGGAGCGATTCAATTAAAGACCATACTCGCTTGATGTTAAACGGGACGGATACTAATCAGCAAAATTATGATAAGGTTGTCCATGCGACGAGCTACCAAGAAGCGGCACAAGGCTTACAAGATTCAGGCTATGCAACAGATCCAGATTATGCTCAAAAACTGATCTCGGTAATAAAAGCTTACAAGTTATATAATTACGATAAGTAATAAGGAGTACCTAAGGATGAAAGAATTAGAAGAAAAAATCAAAGAGTATGGGACTGTTTTACCAGGAAATGTTTTGAAAGTTGATGCTTTTTTAAATCATCAAGTTGATCCGCAATTGATGTTTCATATTGGTCAGCAGTTTGCTGAGCTATTTGCAGATGAAGGAATAACTAAAATTTGGACAGTGGAGTCATCGGGGATTGCGCCTGCCGTTATGACAGGATTAGCAATGAAACTACCGGTTATTTTCGCGCGGAAACACAAGAGCCTTACATTGAATCAAGATATGTATACGGCGGATGTATATTCTTATACGAAGAAAACAACTAACCGTATTTCAATTTCTAAAAAATATGTAGATCCTGATGATAAAATCTTAATGATTGATGACTTTTTAGCAAATGGTCAAGCTGTTGAAGGACTCCTTGAGATTGCAGACCAAGCTGGTGTTGATGTAGCTGGGGCAGGGATTGTTATCGAAAAGAGTTTTCAACCAGGTGCTGGTGAATTGAAAGAACGGGGGATTCGTGTTGAATCATTGGCACGAATTCAGTCATTGAGCGATAATAAAGTTGAGTTCGTAAAAGACTAATAAGGGGAGTGATCTAATGGGCAGAAATGCTATTTACCCAGGTAGTACTTTAGGAATTATTGGGATTAATCGAAACGGAGCCGCATTAATTGCTACTGCCAAAAAAGCGGGCTTTAATGTTGGTGTTTATGTTGATCGTTCACAACCATCGGTAACAAAGATGGCTGACTTTACAATGGTAGGGGCCTTAAATGATCGGGTGAAGTTAACACAGTTTGGTGAAGCTTGTGACGCAATCATTTATCAAACACCAAATGTTGACTCACGTGTCCTACACTATTTAAGCAAGTATGCTGTAATTCCACAGGGGATTAATGCTTTAGAAATCGTTCAAGACCGCTTAATGGAACGGGCATTTTTAGACCAAGTGAACATTAATATTGCACCATATGTAACTGTCGTAAGCTTGGATGATGTCTATCAATCAATTGATTCAATTGGTTATCCTGCTTTATTAAAGCCAATTCAGCGGGGAATTGGTGAAAATTCAATGTTGATTGAGCGACAATCTGATATTACTCGGGCAGCTGACTTTATTGATACTGGTACATATCTTCTTGAATCATGGATTGATCATACAAATGAATATACAATGACGGCGGCTACTAACGGTAAAGATACGGAAATCTTTCCGTTAGCTCAGTTACAGTACAATAAAGACCGGCAATTAATTTCAGTTGCTACGCCGGCGAGCGTTCATGATGATATGTTAAAAGAAATGCAACGGATCGTAAAAAGCGTGGCTGCCTCGCTTGAGTATAAGGGTGTATTTTCAATTAACTTCTATGTAACATCGACAGGAACTTTATACGTAAAAAATATTGAACCAGGATTGACTTCAATCGCCAATGTTTATGATGCAACTGCCAATGTTAATCAATATGAAGAACAATTAAGAAGTGCTGTTGGCATGCCCCTTCACGTTATTACACCACTTCAGACCGGGTTATTAATGGTTATTCGGAATTATCAATCCCGCGCAATTCAACGTCAATGGCTGCTTAAAGATAATTGGCAATTTAGGTTCTTTAATGATGTGGGGGATGATGATCAAGCAATTTTGGGATTTGTCTGGGTCACGGGCAGTGATAATTTAGCAGCATTGAAGAATCAAGTAGACGATACCGAGGTATGGAAAGATCAAGCATAAGTTTGTTAAGTAATTATTATCTATTTAGAGGGACTGGGGACAGGTGCTGCAGTCTCTTTAATTTTTCCTAACATATGTTCGATTTTATCCCCGAATAATGTTCTAATTTGGTATAATATTAGCCGATGAAAATTTAGAGAGGATGGAATAGCGTGAACAACGGTCAAGCATTATTAGAAGGAATGAACGATAAGCAATCCGAGGCAGTTTTGACTACTGAGGGACCGCTTTTAGTAATGGCGGGAGCTGGTTCAGGAAAGACACGGGTACTAACACACCGCGTGGCATACTTAATCGAAGAAAACGGGGTATTGCCGTGGAATATTTTAGCGATTACTTTTACTAACAAGGCCGCTCGTGAGATGAAAGAACGGGTTGGTAAGCTGTTGGGAGAGAGTGCTAATGAGATTTGGGTATCTACATTCCACGCCTTGTGTGTCCGAATTTTACGGCGCGATATTGAAAAAATTGGTTATAATCGTGCATTTACAATTGCTGATACTAGTGAGCAACGAACATTAATGAAACGAATCTGTGCCGAATTAAATATTGATACTAAAAAGTTTGATCCGCGAAGCATTTTAAGTGCAATCTCTAATGCTAAAAACGCTTTGATGACGCCAGATGACTATAGTAAAGAAGCAAATAGCATGTTTGAGAATATGGTGGCACGCGCATATAAGCTTTATCAGCAAGAATTAGAAACTAACCAAGCGCTAGATTTCGATGATTTAATTATGAAAACGATTGAATTATTAGAAAGTGACCAAGAAACGCTTGAGTTTTATCAAGATAAGTTCCATTACATCCACGTTGATGAATATCAGGATACTAATGATGCTCAGTATCGCCTAGTTAACTTACTAGCACAAAAATATCAGAATTTATGTGTAGTCGGGGATGCTGATCAGAGTATCTATGGATGGCGTGGAGCCAACATGAATAACATCCTAAACTTTGAACATGATTATCCGCAAGCTAAGACAGTAATGCTTGAACAAAATTACCGGTCCACGCAAACCATCTTAAATGCTGCTAATGAGGTTATCGCGAATAACCTATACCGAAAGAAGAAAAATCTTTGGACGGAAAATGGGCAAGGTGATAAGATTTCATATTATCGTGCGCAAAACGAGCATGATGAAGCCCAATTTATCGTTTCCAAGATTAAGGAAGAACAAGAAAAAAACGGCTATCATTTTAATGATTTTGCCGTTCTTTACCGGACTAATGCCCAATCACGGATGATTGAAGAAACCTTCTTAAAGAGCAGTGTCCCTTATACGATGGTCGGGGGTCACAAGTTCTATGATCGGCGTGAAATTCGTGATATCCTTGCATACTTAACATTAATTGTTAATCCGGCTGATTCAATGAGTTTTGAACGGGTTGTTAATACGCCTAAGCGTGGAATTGGTTTGACTAGTGTTGAACACTTACGGAACTTTGCAAACGATAATGGCTGGACGCTCCTTAAAGCTGCTCAAAATGTTGATACAGCTAACGAGATTACCGCACGGACACGCAGCAAGATTGATGAATTTGGTCAATTGATGGCTAACTTGACCAAACAGGCGGAATACCTTAATCTAACTGATTTAACAGAACAAATTCTTGAATTAAGCGGTTATAACAAAATGCTTAACGATGATCGCAGCCTTGAAGCTCAAGCCCGGCGAGAAAACTTAGATGAATTTAAATCAGTTACCCAAGAGTACGATGAACAGCATAAGGATGACGATGATTCGAATGTACAAAAGGTTATCAACTTCTTAGCAGATCTTGCGCTGGTTTCTGACCAGGATGATGTTGATGAACAAGCGCCAGCGGTTACTTTAATGACCCTCCATGCCGCCAAGGGACTTGAATTTCCGGTTGTCTTTCTTGTAGGGATGGAAGAGGGGATTTTTCCGTTATCCCGTGCCCTAATGGAAGATGATGAGCTTGAAGAAGAACGACGCTTAGCCTACGTTGGGATTACGCGGGCAAAAAAGAAGCTTTATCTAACGAATGCTTTTTCTCGGTTACTATATGGTCGTGTGCAACGAAACCAGCCTTCTCGCTTTGTCGAAGAAATCGATTCTGATTTATTACAATTTGAGAATAATCCGTCTGGAGGTGTTCTCAGTGATCGAGACTTACCTTTTGGCAAGGCGGCAGCTACCGCATCAACTTACCGCGATCAACGGGCAAAACGAACTTATCGAAGTGCGGGAAAGCGTGTAAAGCCAATTACTAATACTGGTACTGGAGCGGATAAAGTTGGTTGGAAAACAGGTGACAAGGTTGAACATAAAAAATGGGGCCAAGGCACTGTTGTGAAGGTAAATGGTACAGGAAATGATATGGAGTTAGATATTGCATTTCCAAGTCAAGGCGTAAAGCGACTACTCGCTAGCTTTGCTCCAATTACTAAAGTACAAAAATAATGAAATGAGGCGTAGTAAAGATGAGTGAGAAACAAGCGCCAGTAAAAGAACTATCTCTTTCTCAAGCTAAAAGTGAAATCGGACCGTTACGCGAGAAATTAATAAAATGGGGGAAAGAGTACTATGAACAAGATAATCCATCAGTTGAAGACTATGTATATGATCGCGCCTACCAACGGCTAGTTGAATTGGAAGAGCAGTTTCCACAGTTAAAAACAGCTGATTCGCCAACACAAAAAGTCGGTGGAACAGCAGAAAGTCAGTTAACAAAAGTTCGGCATGAAATTCCGATGTTGTCAATGGGGGATGTTTTTTCAATTGAAGAACTAATGGATTTTAACCAACGACAACAAGAGAATCGTGATGTAAAAGTTGAACCGGAATATAATTTAGAACTCAAGATTGATGGTTTATCGTTATCACTGGTTTATGAAGACGGCCAACTAGTTCAAGGGTCAACTCGTGGAAATGGGACCATTGGCGAAGATGTAACAGCAAATGTCCGAACAATCAAGTCCGTTCCAGAAAAATTGCCTGAACCCTTATCAATTGAGGTTCGTGGCGAGTGTTACATGCCCAAAGAAGCATTTGCTAAGCTTAATGCAAAACGAGAAACGGAAGGATTACCAATCTTTGCCAACCCGCGAAATGCAGCTGCAGGAAGTTTACGGCAATTAGATCCTAAGGTAACAGCCCAACGTGAGCTTGACACATTTATGTACTATGTTCCCGAATATCAAAAGCTGGGTGTGAAGACGCAAGCTGATGCTCTTGAGAAAATGCGGGAACTAGGATTTAATGTCAATCCTAATAATCGGGTAGTTCATAATAGAACTGAGATCGAACAATATATTGCAGAATATACTGCTCAGCGGGACCAGCTTACTTATGGGATTGATGGGATCGTCGAAAAGGTAAATGATTTAGATACAGAAGTTGCGCTGGGTAATACAGTAAAAGTACCACGATGGGAAATAGCGTATAAGTTTCCTCCAGAAGAGCAAGCAACGATTGTCCGTGATATTGAATGGACAGTTGGACGGACCGGCAATGTTACCCCAACTGCGGTAATGGATCCTGTTTTATTAGCTGGGACAACTGTAAGCAGGGCTTCGCTGCACAATCCTGATTACTTACGTGAAAAGGACATCCGAATTGGTGATACTGTTTACTTGCATAAAGCAGGGGATATTATTCCAGAAATTTCTAAGGTTGACTTAAAGAAGCGTCCTAAGGATTCTGTTGAGTATGTCATCCCCACGAATTGTCCTGTTTGTGGGTCAAAGTTAGTTCATCTTGATGGTGAAGTTGCGCTTCGTTGCATTAATCCAATGTGTCCTGCTCAAATCAAGGAGGGCTTGGCTCACTTTGCTTCGCGTAATGCGATGAATATCGATGGCCTTGGTCCCAAAATCATCCAACAACTATGGGATAAAAAATTAATTCACGATGTTGCTGGTCTATATCGCCTTAATCATGACCAATTAATAACTTTAGATAAATTTGGTGAAAAATCGACCGAAAACCTATTGACATCGATTGATAATAGTCGTAATAATTCTGTCGAGCGCTTATTATTTGGTCTTGGAATTCGCCATGTTGGTGCTAAGGCAGCCCGAATAATTATGGAACATTTTGGTGATCTTGACTCATTGATTAAGGCTACTGCGGATGATATTTCAGCGATCGATGGAATTGGGCCAACGATTGGTGAGAGTATTGTCACCTACTTTTCTAATAGTCAGGTAGCCGAATTAATTGACGAGCTGCGAGACGCGGGGTTAAACTTTGCTTATCTTGGTTCGCGGGTAAATACTAATCCCGAGAGTGAATGGAATGGTCGACGAGTTGTTTTAACAGGTAAATTAACAGAAATGACTCGTGGCGAGGCCAAAACCTGGCTTGAAGACCATGGCGCTAAGGTAACAGGAAGCGTCTCAAAGAAAACAGATATTGTCATTGCTGGAACCGATGCTGGAAGTAAGCTCGCTAAAGCTCAAGACTTAGGGATTGAGGTATGGGATGAACAGCAGTTTAGTACAGCGATGAAGGAGGAACAGTAAATCGTGAAGCGAAAGGTAAAGAAAATAGCCATTAGTGTTGCCGTTCTGATGTGTACTGTGTTACTCGCATCATGTGGCTTTGGTGGTAAGTCATCTTCTAAAAACTATTCGACAACTGGTTCAGGAAATGGCTCTTACCAAGGGGTTATAAAGAACGGTCGCTATCGGACTAGTAAAGCACGCGGTGTAAATGTTGCACAAAACGATAACCAATATAATCTTAAAAGTTTTGAAACAGGGTTAACCCAAGTTTCAAAACGAGTATTTTCAACTAAAAGCTATATTTTCCAAGAAGGACAGTACTTAAGTAGTGGTACAGTCGAAAACTGGCTTGGGCGGAAAACTAAGAATAATCCTGAAGGGCTTAATCCTGCACAAGGAAAGAAGAGTAATCCTAATCCTATCTATGTTCAACAACTGGAAGAACAAGATTATATGCAGGAAAGTGGTAACTCAATGAAGTTACGGGGGATTACAATCGGTATTGGCTTAAACTCAGAATATAATTACCAAAAGAAGACTGGCGGACCAACCTTGACAAAGAAGATTAGCGATAGCGAACTTCGTGAACAGGGCGAGATTGCGGCTCAAAAAGTTTTACAACGGGTTAGAAAGAAGCCGGGAGTTGGCAATGTGCCAATTGTAATTGCATTGTATAAGCAAGCTCCCGATGATAGCCTTGTGGGTGGAACATTCTTTGCATACAGCAAGAATAGTAGTAATAAGATCAGTGGCTGGAAGAAGCTTGACTACAAGAATGTTGTTCTTCCAAAGGCCAGTGCATCAACCGCTAATAGTTCTGATCAGACTGATGATGACAGTTTCTCTAACTTCAAGAGTCAGATCCAGAGTTTCTTCCCGAACTTAAGCGGGGTTACAGCTCAGGCTCAATACGAAAATGGAACGTTATCTGGTATGCATATTACGGTGACAACCCAGTTCTATAGTCAAACTGAAATTACTAGTTTTACTCAATACATTACTCGAGCGGCTAAGAAGTACTTGCCAAACGGAATCCCAATTGATATTAAGATTCAATCTGATTCGGAAATTCAGGCAGTTGTATATCGGAATGCTGGTTCGGATAATTTCCAATCACACATTTTTAACTCATACTAATATTTAGAAAAGGGAGCGAAAGGTCAATTCGTCATTAATGAAGTGATTAGCTCCTTTTTTATTTTCCTCCAATGATGAAATGGGGGCCTATTCTGTGCTAAAATTGTTAAATGTATATGTAGATTTAAATTACTGGAAAAGAGGTAGAGAGAATGGCCAGTAAAATCACTGAGCAACAAGTAGAACACGTTGCTGAACTTGCTAAGCTTGAATTCCCTAAAGACGAGCTGGGCAAGTTTACCACTCAATTAGGAAACATTATTGATATGTTTGAGGACCTCGAAGCGGTTGATACTGACGGCGTTGAACCAATGACCTCGGCAACCGATCGGGTAAATGTAATGCGCGAAGACAAGGCAGTTAAGAGTTCTAAAGAAGAACAAGAAGCCTTGCTTAAAAATGCTCCCGAGACTGATGGTGGTTACATCAAAGTTCCGGCAATTATTGACGAAAGTGAGGATGGCGAATAATGGATTTTTACCAAACAAGCTTGAGTCAATTGCACGATGACTTGGTAAATAAAAAAATTAGTGCAACTGAATTAACTAAGGAAACCTTTGACCATATTAAGAAAAATGAAGATCAAGTTAAGGCGTTTATTACCTTAAATGAGGAAGAAGCAATGAAGCGGGCAGCTGCGATTGATGCTCAAGGAATTGCAGCTGACCAATTAACGTCAGGGGTACCGCTTGCGGTTAAAGATAATATTCTGACAAAAGGTTTGACGACTACTGCGGCTTCAAAGATGCTTGAAAACTTTAATCCAGTTTATGATGCAACTGTTGTGGAAAAGCTTAATGCCGCAGGATACATCAACGTTGGTAAGACTAACCTAGATGAATTTGCGATGGGTTCATCAACAGAAAACTCCGCATTTTTCACCTCTCATAATCCATGGGATCTTACGCGGGTGCCTGGTGGTTCTTCTGGTGGATCAGCGGCTGCTGTTGCTGCTGGAGATGTTCTTGGTGCCCTTGGTACTGATACTGGTGGTTCAATTCGGATACCAGCCTCATTTAACGGGGTTGTCGGTATGAAGCCAACGTATGGCCGGGTATCACGTTGGGGAATTATTGCTTTTGGTTCTAGCTTTGACCAAGTTGGTTGGTTGACCCAAAATGTAAAGGATAATGCTCTATTAACAGCTTTGATTAGCGGTAATGATGAACATGATATGACCTCTTCACTCAAAGAGGTACCAAATTGGGCTGCTAATTTGAATGAAAATACTAACGTTAAGGGCTTGCGGATTGCGGTACCAAAAGAATACTTTGATGGATTAGATGACGATGTTCAAGCAGTAATCAAGGCAGCCTTAGATCACTTAGAATCATTAGGCGCAATTGTTGATGAAGTTAGCTTGCCGCACACTAAGTATGGGGTTCCTGCTTATTATATTTTGGCCTCATCAGAAGCCTCATCAAACTTACAACGTTATGACGGTATTCGGTACGGGTTCCGTGCAGATGACGTAAAGAACTTGGAAGACGTTTACGTTCGTTCCCGTTCTGAAGGATTTGGTGAAGAAGTAAAGCGGCGGATTATGTTGGGAACATTCTCTCTTTCTGCTGGTTTCTACGATGCTTACTTTAACAAGGCGGCGAAGGTTCGTCGTCTGATTGCGCAAGATTTTGAAGAAGTATTTAAGGATCATGATGTTATTGTTGGTGCTACTGGCGCAACAACGGCCTTTAAGATTGGTGCAGAAATTGATGATCCTAAGAAGATGTACATGAATGATGTATTGACTGTTCCTGTTAACATGGCTGGCTTGCCTGCAATGTCTGTCCCAGCTGGTTTTTCTGCCAAGAACGGCATGCCAGTGGGGCTTCAAATTATTGGTAAGGCCTTTGACGAACAAACAATCTACAACACTGGTTATGTTTTTGAACAGACTACTGATTTCCATAAAAAGACACCACAGTTAGGAGGTCAAAACTAAGATGAACTTTCAAACAACCATTGGACTAGAAGTCCACGTTGAGTTAAAGACTAATTCAAAAATCTACAGTCCATCCCCCGTTGAATACGGTGACCAGCCTAACGCCAACACCAATGTTATTGATTGGGGATATCCCGGTGTATTGCCAAGCTTAAACAAGGGGGTAGTTCGCGATGGAATTATGGCTGGGCTAGCTCTTCATGCGCAAATTGCCCACCATATGCATTTTGATCGGAAAAACTACTTCTATCCAGATAACCCGAAAGCTTACCAAATTACCCAATCTGATACACCAATTGCTCATGATGGATGGATTGAAATTGAAGTAGATGGCAAGAAGAAAAAAATTGGTATCAAGGAAATGCATATTGAAGAAGATGCTGGTAAAAATACGCATACCAGCAAGTATTCATATGTTGACTTGAACCGGCAAGGAACGCCCCTCATTGAAATTGTTTCTAAACCAGATATTGCTTCGCCGGAAGAAGCAGTTGCTTATTTGGAAGCATTACGTCAACGGATTCAGTTTACCGGAATTTCTGACGTGAAGATGGAAGAAGGGTCAATGCGGGTTGATACTAACATCTCGATTCGGCCAATTGGTTCGGATAAGTTTGGGACTAAGACTGAAATGAAGAACATTAACAGTTTTAACTATGTTCGGAAGGCCTTAGCATTTGAAGAGCAACGTCACCAAAAAGTTCTAATGGCCGGTGGACAGATTGCCCAAGAAACACGGCGTTATGATGAACCAACGGGAACAACGGTTTCGATGCGGTCAAAGGAAGGGGCTGACGATTATCGTTACTTCCCAGAACCAGATTTACCACCAGTTAGCGTTAGTGATGAATGGATTAACCAAATTGAAAGCGAAATGCCAGAAATGCCTGGTGAGCGTCGTGAACACTATGTTAAGGATCTTGGCCTTAGCGATTATGATGCGATGGTGCTTACCCAAACGAAGGAAATGTCCGATTTCTTTGAAGAAGCGGTTAAGGATGGGGGAGATCCAAAGCGGATTGCTAACTACTTGATGAACGATGTAAACTCCTACCTTAACGACCAACATATTGACTTACCAGACACGAAGTTAACGCCAGCTAACCTGGCGGGAATGGTTAAGTTGATTGAAGATGGGACGATTTCTTCAAAGATGGCTAAGAAGGTCTTCAAGGGGATCTTAAATGGTGAAGAACCAAATGCTTATGCCAAAGAACATGGTCTTGTTCAGTTATCTGACCCAGCTCAATTACAGCCAATTGTTGATGAAGTGCTTGATAATAATGAACAATCAATTGAAGACTTTAAGAACGGTAAAGATCGGGCTGTTGGTTACTTAATGGGTCAAATCATGAAACAAACCCGTGGTAAGGCTAACCCACAAGTTGTTACTCAATTATTGATGAAGTCCTTAAAGACTAAGTAGTTAGGAGGAATGACCGTGCGAAAACGAGCTCGGATAATTTATAATCCTACATCTGGCCGGGAGACATTGCGGAGTGACCTTGTTGATATCTTAGCTATTTATGAAAAAGCGGGTTATGAGACAAGCGCCTTTGCCACGACTCCGGCCCCTAACTCAGCTAAAAATGAAGCAACACGGGCAGCTAAAGATGGTTTTGATTTAATTATCGCTGCCGGTGGGGATGGTACCCTTAATGAAGTAGTCAACGGGATTGCCGGCTTAGAGCACCGACCAGCGTTAGCGATTATTCCAGCTGGAACGACGAATGATTACGCGCGTGCCTTACGGATTCCGCGTGATGATCCGATTGCCGCTGCTAAGTTGATTTTGAAGAAAAATAAAAAATTCAAGATTGACATCGGTCGGGCTGGTGAAAACTACTTCATGAACATTGCTGCCGGTGGGACGATGACAGAAGTGACCTATGAAGTTCCGTCACAAATGAAGTCACTTTTTGGCTATGCTGCTTACTTTGCTAAGGGTGCTGAACTGATTCCACGGATTAAGCCGATTGAAATGTCGATTAAGTATGATGGACATGAATACCGGGGCAACGCAACTATGTTTATGATTGCTCTTACTAATTCAGTCGGCGGCTTTGAACAGATTGTGCCCGATGCTTCGCTTGATGATGGAAAATTTACCATGATTATTGTGAAGAAGAGTAATGTTATTGATATGCTAAGTTTGATGGCTAAGGCCTTGCAAGGTAAGCACCTTGATGATCCGCGGATTATTTATGCCAAAGCCACTGATATTGAAGTGATCCCATTGAATAAGGATGACCGGTTAATGGTTAATCTTGATGGTGAATATGGTGGTGACGCGCCAATGAAATTCCATAATTTAAAGCAGCACTTAGAAGTAATTGCTAACTTGGACGAGATTCCTGAAGATGCGATTACAACTTCGGCTGACTTTAAGCGGGTTGAAAAAGACTTTATGGATGGAATTGACGATTATAAGGACCACGAGAATAAATAGAATAAACGGTCAGCTTCTGAATAAGGAAGTTGGCCGTTTATTTTGCTATAATAGAAAAAGTTTGTAACGTTGAAATTAATGGAGGAATAGATTTGAAACTAAACATTCCAGTACATAAGAATGAAGAGTATCCAGCGACGGTAGTGGATTTATCTTACGAAGGCAATGGGGTAGTGAAGATTGATGATTTCCCAGTCTTCGTACCAAATGCGTTGCCTGGTGAAGAGATTACGGTAAAAATCACCAAGGTTACTAGTCATTTTGCTTGGGGACGGGTAATGGACTGGCAGACGAAGAGTCCAGATCGGGTTGATGTTAAAGATAAAAAGTATATTCAAACCGGGATTGCGCCGCTTGGTCATTTGAAATACGATGCTCAACTGAAATTTAAGCAACATCAAATTCAAGAATTATTGGCTAAAGCCCACTTAGATGAGATTGAAGTTTTACCAACGATGGGGATGGAACAACCTTACCATTACCGCAATAAGGCCCAAGTACCAGTCAAAATGGTCCGCGGTCAATTAGAAACTGGTTTTTATAAGCGGGGAAGTCATAATTTAGTACCGATTGAAGATTTCTATATTCAGGATCCCGCAATTGATAAGGCAATTGTGGTTGTCCGTGACTTATTACGGCAATACCACATTACGCCATATGATGAACAATCTGGCAAAGGCGTGATTCGTACAGTAATGGTTCGGCGAGGATACTATAGCCAAGAAATAATGGTGGTCTTAGTCACGAATACGAAACGACTGCCAATGGAAAAGCAAATCATCGACGGGATCGTTACCGGAGTTCCAGAAGTAAAGAGTATTGTGCAAAACATCAATGACAAACGAACGAACCGCTTGCTTGGCGATAAAAATAAAACACTCTGGGGCGCTGATGAAATTCATGACCAACTCCTCGGGATTGATTTTGCAATTTCACCATTATCCTTCTACCAAGTTAATCCGCAACAGACTGAACGTCTTTACCAAACCGCCATTGATAATGCTGGCTTGGACGGTAATCAAACCGTTATCGATGCTTATTGTGGAATCGGAACAATCTCACTGGCGGTTGCTAAACATGCTAAGCAAGTTTATGGGGTTGAAATTGTTCCGGCTGCGATTGAGGATGCTAAACACAATGCTAAACGGAACGGCATCAAGAATGCCAAGTTTGTCGTTGGTAAGGCAGAAGAACAGTTTGCTAAGTGGCAAGCAGCAGGGCTCAAACCAGATGTTGTCATCGTTGATCCACCGCGGAAGGGCTTAGCTGAATCATTGATTGAAGCTACTGGTAAGATGGGACCAAAAAAAGTGATTTACGTTTCATGTAACCCAGCCACTTTGGTTCGTGATATCAAGCGGTTTGCTGACCAAGGCTACCATGTAACGAAGCCAATTCAGCCAGTGGACCAGTTCCCACAGACGACGCATGTTGAGTCAGTCGTTGTAATGGAACGAGCATAGCGAAGTTCCATTACTTACGAATGACTCATGCGATAGCGCTCGAAGAATGAGGAACAAAGTGACGAAATGATTCGGAAGCGCGAACTGCTGAGAGCGTTACGGTGCTAGAACGTACAGAAAAATAGCCGATAAACCGTTTCATGACGGTATTTACAGATGATTAGAAGTGTACTAATTCTGATTTTAACGATTGGAATTAGTACACTTTTTCTATTTGGAGCCGGTGGGTCGAGTGTTCTATGTCCTATTTCGATAGTCGAGTATGCAAATATCCAGTTTGGCAGGCCGATATGCATACGAGTAGTAAGTAAAAATCACTAATCTGATCGGAATATTAAAAATATTCAGTACATGGGTACAACCGATATAAAAAATAGGTACCCACTAATTGAATACCATATTATTAATACTTAAAATTGTTGCTGGATCAAAGAAGTTAAATCCTCTAATGAGATTTTATAGGGATCTTTTATCCAATTGATGAATACATTCCAAATAGCACCTATATCAAAATAAGATAAATATCTCAATTTAACTAAGGCGAGTTCCTCATTATCTTGGGCGCCATTGTGAAAGTCTATAAAATATTTTGGAAAAATCTCATTGTATTTCTCGAGAATTAATGATGCTAGATTAGCATTTACCAATATTGTCAACTCTGGGATGAAGGGCTCCCAGAATTTGAATAGTTGTTTAACCATCTTTTGTTGAGAAGTAGGACGATTATTACTGACATAGTTAATCCAATTTTTCATCCATTCATCTAAATAGTTATCTAATATTGATTGTTTATCTGGAAATATTCGATAGAAAGTTCGTCGGGAGATTCCAGCATTATTAACAATATCAACAATGGTTATTTGCTGATAGTTTTTTTCTGTTAATAAATAGAAAAAGCTATTCACAATTCTTTCTTTATTCTGTTGGTACATTCGATTGTGCATTCTTTGATACTCCTGTCTTTGCCACAAATTTAGCTTTTTGGGACAGTTTTTAAGATTGGTCCAGAACTATTGCTAATTATTATGGTAGGTTGTATCTTGATATTACAGTCCTTGTCACACGTGTGTCAATAATTTAAACTGTTTTGACGTGTCAATGAAAGGAATAATAATGTTACAAACAAGAAAAGTTATTGGCTTTATTGGTTTAATCTTAGCAATATTTATGGGAGCTTTGGATGCGACGATTGTAAATATTGCTCTGCCAGATATTATGAACGATCTGAATACTGGGTTGACAGCAACAAGTTGGGTAGCAACAATCTATGTTTTAGCAATGGCCTCATTTATTATTACAGCTGCGAAATTAGCTGATATTTTAGGTCGTAAAAAAATTATGCTACTAGGAGTTGTCCTCTTTGGTGGTTTTTCTGCTGTCTGTATGATCACACGGTCTTTATCGTTACTAATTATAGCGCGATTCTTTCAAGGTATTGGTGGTGCAATTCTCACGCCTATTGTTCTTCCGATGGGTATTGAGTTATTTGGCAAGACAAACACAAGTAAAATTACTGCCTTTATGGGAGCTTTTAGTGCGTTAGCCGCTTCAGGTGGTCCAGCTATTGGTGGATTTATTATTAATTGTTCTAATTATCATTGGATTTTTGGTATTAATGTTCCAATTGCAATTGTTGCTTTTATCTTGATTTTGATTGGAACTGAAGAATCTTATGATACATCTATCGAAAAGTCGCTTGACTGGTTAGGAGTTATTTTACTTACAGTCTTACTATCATCACTTTGTTATGGTTTACTTGAAGGACGTGAGGAGGGTTGGACCTCGACCATTATTATTTCGTGTTTTGCTACCAGCATCATTAGTATGCCTTTATTAATATTGGTCGAAAGAAAAGTTAAATCACCAATTATTGATTTAGGACTCTTCAGAGAAAAGACTTTTACTTCTTCTTGTATTATTTATTTGATTTTTGGCTTTGCTATTATTGGTCCGTCATTAATTTTGAATTATTTTTTACAAAACGTAAAGGGATTCTCTGCACTCCATTCTTCCTATTTGATAATTCCAGCGTCTTTATCAATTGCTATCGGAATGCCTTTAGCTACTAAAATGTATCGAGTGGTTAGCTCAAAATTGTTGATTGGGATAGGATTAGTGATTACAGCCGGTGGATTAGCAATGTTAGGACTTGTTAAAACCAATACCAGTTCTGCATTGATTATCTGTTGTAACATTATCGTTGGCCTAGGACTTGGCTTCACTGCAATTGCAATGACTTCTTCCGTAAAGTTTTTGCCAGTCAATAAAACTGGAATTGGTTCCGGAATTGTTAACGCTGCTCGTTATGTTGGCCAAGCGCTAGGAATGGCACTGTTAGTTACTATCTTGAACAATAATGTCATTACTGCAAAGAATAACATTCGTGATACCGCCTATACACAGATTAACGAACGGGTACTGTCATCACATGTCAGAATGGTCGCACGTCAACAAATCAGAAAGACATTTAGAAATTCTGGAAACACAAAAGTTAGTAGTAATCAAAAGAAGATGAAACAACGGATTATCCAAGCTGCTAAAAGCCAAGCTAATTTGCCAGTTCCCAAAAAGAAGAGTAGTTATTATCAACTATATTTGGCTAGTCGCCAATTACTGATTGGAACAAATCAGTTAAGTAAAGTACAACAAGTAGCAAAATATACAATTCCACTCGCTCAGGGACAAAATAAATTAGGCAATGGAATTAAACTACTAGCCCAAAAAGACGAGTTAGAAGCAGCGTTGCACAAGATAAAAGAGAAGAAAAATGAAGAACTAGCTAAAGCATTTGGAAAAGTGTTCAACCTTACAGCACTCATTACTCTATTGACCAGCCCACTAGCAATGTTAACTGATAGAAAAAACAGCACCCAGCTAAAATAGCTGAATGCCGCCAATCCTAAATGTTATATCTTAACATTAAGTATTTCACCATCTTTGAACGGGAATTTTAGGTAGCGTTAAAAGATGGTGATTTTTGACTAGGCGATAAAATAGTTGTTCATCAAAATCAACTAAGCCGTATTTATGAAGGTTGTTGATCTTATTTTTTTGAAACATTATTTGATGATCTCAATTTATACTATAGTCAAACTGAGCTGTTTTTGTCCTAATATTTAAAAATAAAATGCATGGTTATCTCTAAATGGCAACCATGCGTTGACACTAATGACCACGATGTTTTTTGCAACGCTTTGCTACTCTCTTTTGATAACGAAGGTTGTGTGTCAGTAGTTTTTCAGCAGAGCGCTTGGCTTTTCGTACTTTTTTCTTTTCTTCAAATTGTTTTTGTAAAGTACTTTGAGCTTTAGTACTAATGCCTTGATGCTTTATTACCTTATTAGCTAATCGTTGGGCACGTTTGGGATTAACATGTTTAATAATTTTTTGTGTTTTATCTGTTACATGGTGAAAATGAAACTGCTGATAATCATTATTAACTAGCTTCAGAATTAATGATATCTTTGGTTCAGAGCTACCAAGTATAACAGATGCAACTGAGTAATCTTTTCCATTGTGGCACTCCAAGACTGCTTTATAAAAGCTACCATCAAAAACAATTGTTAGACAAGATCGAATAACCATCATGTCCCCTCCTTAAGTTAAATTACGAAAGAGGGACATCCCGGAGGGGAAGGATACTGATCAGCTTGAACTGATGCCCGGACTACCAACCGAACTGTGTTTTTACTTTCCTAGATATAGTATCATAATTATTGAATAATACTAAATTTAAAATCATCGCAAATTTTTAAGGAGGTGCTTATTTTGAAAATCCCTAATACTCTTTCTGAATTCACACAAAAGTATTACTATAAAACAGAATTGATTAAGTTATGCCGACGATATAAACTGCCTACTTCGGGAACCAAAGCAGAACTCAATTCGTACATTACAAAATACTTAAAAGGGGTACCTTCTTCAAAAATTAAACCGATTCGAAACAACAGGAAGCGTCATCCATTACAGTATAGCGAGATTAACTTGGATACAAAGTTAATTAACTCCGGTTTCTGCTTTAACAATGCTGCCCGTCAATGGTTTGCAGATTATTTTGATGTTAAAAAATTTTCATTTAGTAAGAAGATGGCTATTATCAAACGCAAAGCAGAGACAGAACATGATACAGAAATGACTGTTGGCGACTTAATTCTAGAGATGCAAAACTGGGATCAAAGTAAAACTGAGATATCTGTAGAAGAAAGGACATATCAGTGGAATAATTTTGTACGAGATTTTTTTAAGGATCAAGCTACTACTCAATATAAACAACGATTGAAAGTGGCTTCAATTCTGTGGAAAGAAGTGCGCACGTCTAAAAAAGCCAAAATCTATCATCATGATTTGCTAAAGAAGTATGACAGGAAAATTAAAGAGTATAAGTAATATACCCACACCTTAACATTACAAGAATTTTGGAACTATTAATTATTAGTAAGGAGATTATATGGCTAAGTCAGCTCTTATAATAATAGATTTACAAAATGGTGTTTGTAAATCAGATCAGGTTATTTTTAACTATGAAAATTTAATATTAAAAATAAATAGACGTATTGATTACTATCGGAGCCAGAATCTTCCAATTATCTTTATCCAGCATGAAGATAATCTTCTTCAAAAAAATTCTACCGCTTGGCAGCTCGTGTCGGGCTTGCATTACAAGAAAGCCGATATTTTGATTAGTAAAAAGCATCCTAATTCGTTTTACCAAACCGATCTAGAGAAGATTTTAGAAAATTTAGGTATTAATAATTTAGAAATTTGCGGAGCTCAGACTGAATACTGTGTTGATGCAACAATTAAAATGGCACATGGGTTAGGATATCAAGTAGTAATGCAACACCATACTAGCAGTACGTTTGATAATAAATATATGACAGCTGAAGATACTATCAATTTTTTTGAAAATATTTGGAACAATAGGTTTCTTACATTTATTTGATTTGAAGTGAACATTCATATTTTGAAAGTCATCATTTTTGAATCCAATGTTGTATTCTAAGATGATGATTTTCTTTACATTTCCTGATAACAGTGTTATTTTATTTTTTGAGAATAACACTGTTATCGGGAGTGACGTAAATGAATGACAAAATTGAAGACCAAATAATAAAAGCAACAATTAATTTTATTCGTACAAATGGTTATCAAACCGTTTCACTGCGCAAAATTTCTCAAGCAGCCGGAGTTACAACAGGGGCGTTTTATAAGCGCTTCAAGAATAAGGATGTTTTATTTTATCGAACAGCGATGATTTTATCACAGCACTTTGTTACTAAGTTTGCAATTAATAATGAAGAATCTGTTTTTGATCAAATACTTCAAATTGCGCAACAGTTTTGTGAGGAGTTTCAAAAGCAACCACAAGTAATGGATTTTCTTTTCTTTAATCCAACAATTATTCAGGTTTATCAAACAGAGAACAATGATTTTAATTTTTTGAAAGAGATTAAACACTTAGCCCAACAAGTGAATCCAGGAATTTTGAATGATCAGCAATTTTTTGAACAGTTATGGTCTTTCATCCAGGGCTATTCGCTATTAATCAAAAATGGCGTCACTACTTATGAGCCCCAAGTCGTTAAAGTAACCCTCAGTCAAATGGTAGGAGGAAAATAATGGATACATTAATTATTTATTGTCATCCTTATTCGCAGAGTTTTAACCATGCGATTCTTCAAGCAGTTCAGAATAATTTACAATCAAAGAATATTGAATTTACAACTATCGATTTATATGCTGAGCGCTTTAGCCCCGTTTATACGAAAAAAGACCTGTCGCTTTTTCATACAGGAAAAACAACAGATCCATTAGTCGTAAAATATCTTAATTTATTAAAGCAGGCAAAAACAGTAATCTTTATTACCCCTATCTGGTGGAATAGTATTCCAGGAATGTTAAAGGGCTTTATTGATAAGGTAATGATGGAAGGTAAAGGACTTTCCCATACTGTTGGTAAAGTTGGGGTTAAAGGAGAATTAACTAATATTCAGCAATGTTATGTTTTAACGACTTCAAGCTCTCCGACGTTTTATATTAAATATTTAAATGGTAATGCGATTAAGAAAATTTTTATTAAACAAACTTTAAAGCAACTTGGCTTTCAAAATTGTCAATGGCAAAATTTGGGAATGATTTCCGATTCATCGGTGAAACGACGTAAAAGGTACCTTGCCAAAATACAACAAGAACATTTTGTTTAGTATGAAGTCTTAGTTTTCTTTCTTGGAAAAAGAAAACTAGTTAATAGAGAAAGTGCAACAAAAATAATTGAATATTTATATAATTTAGTAAAAGCTTTTCCATATTCATTTGTGGCAAAGCTTTTTATTTTAGTAATTGTAAGATTAATTTGCTTATTTAGATCGTTTAATCTTTTATCTACTTTTGCTTGCACTTGAGAATAGATTTTTACCTTAGCTCTTTTTGGTAGCGAAGTAGGCTGGGATAATAGAGCAGTTTCAT
Organism: Limosilactobacillus walteri; assembly: GCF_014830205.1. Taxonomy (NCBI): domain Bacteria; kingdom Bacillati; phylum Bacillota; class Bacilli; order Lactobacillales; family Lactobacillaceae; genus Limosilactobacillus; species Limosilactobacillus walteri. Next base: position 7,436 of record NZ_QORN01000006.1, on the reverse strand, counting down.
AATTTTTGTGAATAAGTAGCTCTCTCTCATTAGAAGTAAAATGTTTCCCTGAGCTATCATTAGCTGAATGAGATAGGGAATAAATTGACTTATCAATTACAGCTTGCTTTTTTAATTGAGGAATGTTTAAAGTAGCTACTTCATTTTTAATATACTTAACTGAATTATGTTTTGCAGTGACTAGATTTCCATAAAGTCCTGTTACATAAATTGCGATTGCTAAGGAGATACCGATCTGTCGAAGAACGCCAGCAACACTTTGAGATGCATTTAATAGTGAGCCTTTGAAGTCTGAAGCGGCTAAAACTGTAATTGGACCTGCAATTATCCCATATCCTATTCCTAGGATAAGACATGTGATAATGACTAAAGCTAAATTTTTCATATTAATAGTTGCGAAAAGAATAAAGCTAATCGTCATTAATAAAAATCCAGTAGCAATTACCGCTCGTGACCCTAATTTATCAATTAGTATGGCTGCTAAGGGCGAAAAAATAAAAATCATTCCAGTAATAGGAGTAATTAGTAGCGCTGCCTCTAACTCAGTTTTGTTTTGAATTTTAACAAAGTAAGTTGGGAGAACAACGGTGACAGCAACTAAGAAGAGATTGCTAAGAACAATTGTAATAGCTGATCCTGTAAATTCGCGATTTTTAAAAAGTTCCAATGGAATCATTGGATATTTAGTTTTATTTTCATGGATTATAAACAAAACTAAAGTGATAGCAAAAAAGGTAAGGAGACTGATAATTCTTACACTTACCCATCCCCATATACGTCCTTGTACTAAAGAAAGAGTCAATGAAAATAAAGAGATCATGCTTAGAAGAGACCCCCAAAAATCAATCGGTTCTTTTTTAGGAGTTTCATGTAGCTCTAATGTAGATAGACAAATAAAAAGCGAAATAATACTCAATGGAATATTGATAATAAAAATCCACCGCCAAGATAAGAATTGTGTTAATATTCCACCGATTACAGGCCCTAAGGCAGCAGCTAATCCTTGAGTAATTCCTAAAATAGCAATTACTTTCTTTCTAGTAGCAAGATTTGTAGAGGCAATACCAATCGACATAGACAATGGAAAAACGATTGCTGCGCCAATACTTTGTAATGCACGTCCAAGAATTAGAATTGGCAATGTGTTGGAAAGTGCAGAGAAAGTTGATCCTACAATAAAAATTATTAGACCGCTAATATAGGTTTTATTAATTCCTAAACGTTCAGCAATCTTACCAAGTGGAATAATAAGAGTTGCAAAGAGAATGGTATATATGTTAAGTGCCCAAGATAGATTATTTAATTTAACATTTAGACTAGTTTGAATAGTAGGAAGAGCAACATTCATTACAGTTGTATCGAGCATACATAGGAAAATGCCAATTGACATAGCGATAATAACAAAAACTTTTTTAATGTTCACAATATTTTCACTCCTTTATTATGAATATAGTTAATATAAACATTGTTAATATAAATGTCAATGATATTAAGAATGAAAATATTAGGTATAAATGATATGATTAAATAAAAAAGGAGGATAAAAGAGTGAAAGGACGAGATGTAATCCTTGGAATACTAAGGAATAAACCAAGAACTGGATATGAAATTAATGATATTTTACAAAATCAAATTTCTTATTTTTATGATGGAACTTATGGGATGATATATCCCACACTGAAAAAATTAGAAAAAGAGGGGAAAGTAAAAAAAGAAACTGTTATTCAGGAAGATAAGCCAAATAAAAATATTTTTTCGATTACTGATAAGGGGAGGGAAGAATTAAGAAAATATTTAGAATCAGATAAAGTTGAAGAAGTATTTAAATCTGATTTTTTAATGAAGCTATTCTTTGGCGACGATTATTTAAGTAAACAAAAAGTTATTGAGTTGATTAAAAGTGAGATTAAGGTTAAAGAAGACCAAATTAAGCGTTTAGAAAGTAGTTTGGAGCATTGGGAATTACAGGGAATTAGTAATCTTCAAAAAATAACAGTGGGTTACGGATTAGCTGAATATAGGGCAGTAGTTGAATATTTGAAAGAACAACTAAAGAAACTAGAAGATTAAGTTAGTAGAGCACCGCATTATCAAATTACATATTACTTTCCCATCTTTGAACGTGAACTCCATGTAACGTTGAAAGATGGTGATTTACTAACGGAAAAGGGTAGGTGATTAGGGATGCGGAAAGTAATACTATTTATCGCACTGAGTCTTGACGGATATATTGCTGATAACAACGGTGGAGTTGATTGGATTCATGGTCATGGTGACGATAGCAATAACCCAGATATATATTCAGAATTTATCAAGGATATTGATACAGTGTTGATGGGGTGGAACACATATCATCAGGTAAGAACAGAATTGTCCCCCAATAAATGGGTATATGAAGATTTACAATCATACGTTTTTACCCATCGTCAAGAAACTTCAACCGATAATATTCATTTCACGGCAGAACAACCTGCTGAATTAGTTAAGCAACTGAAGCAGCAATCAGGTAAAAATATTTGGATTTGTGGTGGAGCTAGTTTAGTTCAACAACTTGCACAACAAAATTTGATTGATGAATATTACCTGACCATCGTTCCTACATTGCTTGGCCAGGGCATTCGCTTATTTAACACTTTGCCCAATCCGATTAATCTGCAGTTGCTTGAGACAAAAAGTTATAATGGATTTACTGAGCTAAGATATCAGCAAAAGGCAGAAATAACTATCAGAAAATTTAAGGCGAGTGATCTTGATCAAGTCATGGAAATTTGGCTGAATTGTAATATTGAAGCACATCCATTTGTTAAGCAACAATATTGGCGTGAGCATTTTCAAGAAGTTCGAAAGGCGTTATTGCAATCTAATGTATTGGTTGCAGAAAGTGGTGATCAGTTAGTTGGATTTGCTGGCTTGCAAGAAAACTACTTAGCAGGAATCTTTATCAAAAAAGAATTTCGAAATCAAGGAATTGGTAGTCAATTATTAACGGTAATTCAGCAGAATCGCGCTTCATTGACACTCCATGTGTATGTAAGAAATGAGTCAGCTTACCATTTTTATCAACAACATGGACTGAAAGTTATTAAGAAACAAATAGATGAAACGGGAAATGAAGAATATATGATGCAATGGAATAAAAATAGCACCCAGCCAAAATAGCTAAGTGCCGTACAATCTATATTTATATTTTGACTTCACCATCTTTTAACGGGAATTCCGTGTAGCGTTGAAAGATGGTGATTTTGTGATTAAATCAATGGGTTATAACGAATCGAATCTGGATTTTGTGTATCGGCTAGGTACTCTTTGAATAGTGGTAACTTGAATCTTACCCTTCCATTTCCTGCAGGGATAATTAAGTCTTGTTGAATCATTCGTCGGCGGTACTGGTTAACGTAATTTTGCTGCTGCTTGGCTGATTTTTGATAGTTCATCAAATTAGCAAGCTGAGTCGTTGTCATATTATTGGCCGTTCCAACTAAATATTCCCGGTCGTGGTTGGAAAGATTATCAAAAATGATGTCATAGCTTTGCGTAAATAAGTCTTGGACATATAGTGTCTTAATAGCATCAAATGTTTGTTGATTAGCAGGCTGTTGACTAATCATAGTGGCATTCCAAAGTTTATAGCCAAGTAATTGAAAGCCGAAAGAATAGCCACCGGTTAGTTGAGCAATTTGATGGGTGACGACTGGGTCAAACTTGAGATGCTTTTGATATTCCATTTCAATTTCGTTGATATTTAACATGGTTGTTTGAATATGTCGAGCACGTTTTAAAAAGGTTAGTGTTTGGTCATGCTCAATATCATAAATCATTTTAGGCAAACCATCAGCAACTAAATAAAAATTAAGATTATGTCGCTTTAAATTCTGGAGAAGTTGAATAAATTCACGGGTATTTTCCTTATGATTAAATTCATCAATAAAAATAACAACACGTTTATGAAGTTTGGTCAACATTGTCATGAAATTCTCAATATCTTGAGTAGTGTAATCCTCATTAGTTTTGTTAAAACTAAGCCCAAAGCCCATTACTGAAATTGAAGCAATCTTATCAGTAAGAGCATGCATTTTGAAGATATTTTTAAGGTTATGTCCAAAATTTTGAACCATTCGTTGATTATTATCAATCTCCACTACATATGTGTTAGGCAATTTCACTACTTGTTGCTCAATTTGGGTTAGAAGAGCGGTTTTACCTGATCCCCGTAAACCTGTAATGAAAATTACTCGATTAGGATCATCATATGCAATCGCTTGGGCAACTGATGTGGGACTTTCAAAATCACTTTGATAGTTGGGAAGGATAATTTGAGGTGGGGTCCCAAAGCTTGGGTCAAATGGATTTTTTAGCTTATTAATCATTTTAGTTCACCTTATTTTTACATTTTGATTTTATTTTACATTTTTTTACATTTTAAAGCTATCATTTACCCTTAAATTATTTATGCTAAGGATTTTGGTTTTATATATAAGAATAAAAGCCCCATTAGTGCCCAGATAAGCAATTAATTGTCCACGGTCGATTTGTAAGTTTATGTTATCCAATGCTAATTTTGTTCCATATTGTTTTGTAAGATTAGTTGCTTTAATTAACATAATTAAAATCCCTCCTGATACATTCGATAGTGTGAATATACCAGCAAGAACAGTATTTGTGATTGATGGAAAGATAAGTGGTTAATATGATGCGATGAAATACAATTATGATTAAATAAAAATAGCACCCAACAAAATAGCTGAGCGTTGTATAACCTATATACTTAACTTTAATTATTTCCCCATAAAAAAATAAGCAGGAGATGAACGCATGAATAATAAAATAAAAGCGGACCAACTTGAAATAAAACCTGTGGATAAGGTGACTGCGGCCCACTGGAAACTGCTTTTATTGGCAGACTCTAATAAAAATTTGGTTCAAAGTTATTTACAACTAGGACTGACCTTTGCAATCTACAAAGAAGCTAAGTTAGCAGCAATTATGGTATTACAGGAAGTTTCGCAATTTAAACTGGAAATTAAAAACATTTCCGTTGACCCTGAGTTTGAAAACCAAGGCATTGCGACTAAGCTACTGCACTATGCTATTCAATTCGCTAAAAAGCATCATTATCAACAGCTGCAAATTGGCACGGGGAGTACGAGCTTTAAGCAATTATACCTTTACCAGAAAGTGGGCTTTAGAATTACTGATATCAAAAGCAATTTTTTCATTGAAAACTATGAGCGGCCGATCCACGAAAATGGTTTGCTATTAAGGGATATGTTGATGTTAACTATCAACATCTAGGGGAAGGCCATTGATTTAATTGGTCAGCTAGCACCTTGCTAAATATGTTACGGGCTGATTTTTCAATTAAAAGACTACCGATATTGTAATAGGGTCATCCCCAAGACTGCTTGAACAAGCTAGTAAAATAAGCAGTATTTGGTAAAACGATTAAAACACCTATTTGAGTGATCGATTTTTTAATCGTTAATAATAAATGTTTCACTTGTGTTAAACGTATCTGGTTTAATTGTTGCTGTGGGGTTAATCCGGTTAATTTTTTATAAGTATGGCGGAGGTATGAAGGATCACCGTGAACAAGACTTGCTAATTGGGCAAGAGTTAGTTTTTGCTGATAGTGGGTCTTTAAACCTGTTCAATCTCATTAACCCAAATTTGGTTATTTACAATTTGATTAAACGGTCGGTATCGTTTGCATGGACGAAAATCAGCTGCTGACGCTTGCTCTGGAGCGGTAAATATTACAATATTATTATATATCGGAGGACGTGGTGGGCAGGAAGGCTTGCAAAAAATCTTGGTAGTTGTAACACCATACCAAAATTGCCTATCAAAATGGTAATCATTGTTCATAATTACCTGCCACTGTTGTGTAATTAGGTTGTTTAATTCCATCCAGCAACACCTTCCAGCTTTAATAATGCCCTTTTGCGTTCAATTCCACCGGCATATCCAGTGATTGCTCCATTACTAGCAACTACGCGGTGACAAGGGATAATTAGTAGAATCTGATTATGCCCAACAGCATTACCAACCGCCCGCGAAAGGTTCTTCTTTGGTTCAGCATTATGTTGAATTATATCTGATAACTCCTTGTACGTGGTTGTTTGTCCATAAGGAACCTTTTCCAGTGCTTGGTAAACTTGGCTTTGAAATGGGGTGGACTTGGGCTTGATATGTAATCCATCGTAACTGGGATTTTGTCCAGCAAAGTATTGATTAAGCCAATTGATTGTTTTTTGCGCCTGGTCGGGAACTCCTTTTTCAATTTCAGCTAAATTATAATGCCCGCCAAAATATTTTTGGTCGTTAAACCAAAGTCCATAAAGCGCTTGATTATCAGCTAAAATTGTCATCATGCCCAGCGGCGAATAATAAAAAGTTTTTTTCATTGTATTCTTCCTCATTTTAAAAATCTTATGGAATATGAATAGTTGTAAAGCTTTGTACCACAATTGTTTATTGTTAAGAGATATCATACCAATAAAGATAAGCAAAAAATATCAATATCTGGCTTTTTCATTTTTATGAGGGCTAATGACCTGCAAAAATAGTGAAAAAAAGGAAAATTAATTTTCAAATTTATAAGGTTACAATTAATAACAAGGAGGAAACCAATATGGTTTATGATTTTAAGCAGAAACAACGAGCGCTTTATCGGCCGAGTAAGAAGCCGTCTTTGGTCAGTGTTCCAAGAATGACTTATCTCACAGTTTACGGTAGTGGTGATCCTAATCAAACAGATGGTGAATACCAACATGCGCTCGAACTACTTTACAGTCTGGCTTACACCATTAAGATGAGTAAAATGGGTGACTACCAGCCAACGGGTTATTTTGACTTCGTGGTTCCACCGCTTGAAGGCTTTTGGTGGCAGCCAGGGGTCAAGGGTGTTGATTATCAGCATAAGGAGACTTTTCACTTTATCTCCGCGATTCGAATGCCAGATTTTGTCACTCCAGAGGTCTTTCAATGGGCTATTGCGGAAGCAGCTGCTAAAAAGAAGTTGAATTTTTCACCTGTAAAATTAACATTAATTGAAGAAGGGCAGTGTGCGCAAATTATGCACGTTGGCCCATACGATGATGAGCCCGCGACTGTTACAAAACTATACCATTTTATCGAACAAGTGGGATATCAAACTGATTATTCGGCCTGTCGTCACCATCATGAAATTTATCTATCTGATCCTCGGCGCACGAAGCCAGAGAATTTAAAGACACTTATCCGGATTCCAATTAAATCAATTAGTAAATGCGATTAATATGGACGACCAGCAAAGTAAAGGGAGTGAGACAGAACTAGCTTGCTAGTTCGTTTTTCGACGCGAAGCTAGCCTTTAGGGAACCCCCGCAAGCACAAAGAGGACTCTAGTGTTCGGATTTTCCGAACGCTAGAGTCCCTTTGTGTACTGCGCTGTAGCA